>DASPYC010000155.1:0-8134 GCA_035636955.1 Casimicrobiaceae bacterium | reverse complement strand
TGAACGCGGTAGATCCGCCGTGAAGTGATGCAGCCCTGCCCATGCGATGGCATGGCGATTGCGAATATTTGGTTTCGCTGGCGGCATGACGGCGATCTTGCTGCAGTTGTGCCGCAGCGGAGCCATTTGTGCCTCGACTGGACGCATAGTCGCGGCAAACGGACCTTTGTTGGCCCGATAGGGATGTTTGATGGGTAACGTCAAGACTGAGGTATTTCGTCGTGCCGCGAGTGCCCCCTCCCAGGCGGAGGCGGAACCACGTCAGTTGGAACAGGTCCTTGAGCAGATCGACGAAGCCGTCATCGTCAAGGACCTGGACGCAGTTGTCGTCTACTGGAATCGCGAAAGCCACGTCGCTTTACGGCTTTTCACGCGACGAGGCGATCGGTCAGCCACTCCGCAAGCTGCACGCCGCGGACCTGTCGGAAACCGACTACGCTCGCGTGCTTGCGCGAATCCGTGCAGGCAAACCGACATCGTCAACTACCGAACGGCGCAAGCGGAGTGGCGAGAAGGTCCATGTATCGATCCGGACCACGCCGCTTTTCGATGCGACAGGGCAGCTGATCGGCGAAATCACTGTCGCCCGTGATGTAACGCAGGTGCTCGTTACCGAAGAAGCGCTCCGTAGCGCGCAAGAAGCGCTCGAAGCGCGCCTCCAAGCCGTGCGCGAGTCACACCGCAATCTTGCGCGCGAGATCGCCTCACGCCGCAAGATCGAGAAAGCGCAACGCAGTGCCAATGAGGCGCTGGCGACGACGGTGCGGCAATTGGAATCATTTCATCGCGACGGCGAAACGCTGTCGCACATGGCCGAGCTGCTCCAGTCCTGCACGCAACGTGATGAGGCATACACGATTGTCCGCGAGACTATCGATCGCCTGTTTCCGGGCGTTGCGGGAATGCTGTACATCTACCGCGAATCGCGCGACCTGCTCGAGCATGTTGCGACATGGGGCGGCGAAGAACCCGCCGAACCCGTTCTCGGTCCGGACGACTGCTGGGCGCTGCGATTGGGCCGGCCACACTTCGTTCATCGCGAAGGCACCATTCGCTGTCAGCACGCGCGCCACACGGGACAAAGCTATGTCTGCATGCCGATACAAGGCCAGGGGCAAGTGCTTGGGTTGCTGTATCTCGCGCTGCCGATCGACAGCCGCACCGAGCGCCCCGGAGTTGAAACGGAAAGACGACTGCGCGCACTGACCGATAGAGTCGGTCCCGCGCTGGCAAACCTTAAGCTGCGCGATGCGCTACGCATGCTCGCGCTGCGCGACGGTCTCACCGGACTCTATAACCGGCGTTACATGGAGGACGCGCTCAATCGCGAGCTGCACCGCAGCGAGCGTAACGGCAAACCGATCTCAATCATCATGATCGACATCGATCACTTCAAGCGCTTCAACGACACCTTCGGTCATGACGCCGGCGACTTCGTGTTGGCCTCGGTCGCTCGATCGATTACCGAGCACATTCGCCTGTCGGACATGGCGTGCCGCTATGGCGGCGAAGAGCTGGCGGTCCTTTTGGTGGATGCGAGCCTGGAGTCTGCAATGGAGCGCGCGGAAGCGCTGCGGCTCGCGATTCGCCAAACGAATCTCACGCATCGGGGCCAGTCGCTTCCGGCTCCGACCGCTTCATTTGGCGTCGCCGCTTATCCTCTGCATGGAACGAACGTCGCCGACTTCCTGAAGGCCGCCGACCGCGCCCTTTACCGCGCGAAGCAGGCGGGACGCGACCAAGTGTGCGCCGCCGAACTTCCACCCGCCGCCTCACCCCTCGTAACCGCGTAGCGCCATCGCTCGGTTTGTCGTCCGGTTGGTCGCGCCGGCGTTGTGCTGTCTAATTCGCCTCTTCGGCTCTATCGCATAGCCGAAGGAGGTTCGCATGAACGAAGTCAGACGCAGCAACGAGCGTGGCTATGCCGATCATGGCTGGCTCAAGTCCTTCCACAGCTTTTCCTTCGCCGATTATTTCGACCCAAAGCACGTCGAGTTTGGTCCGCTCCGCGTCATCAACGAAGACCGCGTCCAGCCTGGTGCCGGCTTTGGCACGCACGGCCATCGCGATATGGAAATCATCAGCTACGTGCTCGCCGGCGAGCTGGCCCACAAGGATTCGCTCGGCAACGGCTCGACTATTCGACCCGGTGACGTCCAGCGGATGAGCGCGGGGACCGGCGTCCGGCATAGCGAATTCAATCCTTCAGCCGCAAATCTCGCGCATTTTCTGCAAATCTGGATACAGCCGAATGTACAGGGCATTGAGCCGAGCTATGAAGAGAAGCGCTTCAGCACAGACGAAAAGCGTGGCCGTTTGCGCCTCATCGCTTCGCCGGATCGTGCGCAAGGGTCAGTATTAATTCATCAGGACGCCCGCGTTTTCGCGGGTCTCTTCAACGGACCGGAAGGTGCTTCGCTCGACATGCAACACGGTCGACGGATCTACGTGCACATCGCGCGCGGTGCCCTGACCGCAAATGGCGTGGCACTCGACACCGGCGATGCACTGAAATTGAAGGACACACCCACGCTGATGCTGAAGAACGGTCACGATGCCGAAGTCCTCGTCTTCGACCTGCCAGGAGAGAACGTATGAATGCTGCTGGAAGTCGCGCCCCGTCATTGACGTTGAAGAGCATCGCGGCGCGACCCGTCGTGCTCAAGCTCAAACGGCCGATCGTTGCTCGCATCGCCACGATTTCCGAGTGGCCTCTCATTCTTATCGACCTCTACACGCATGAGGGCATCGTCGGACGAAGCTACCTCGAACCGTACACGACAAAAACGATGAAATATCTAATCCCGGCGCTGCTTGATTTCGGTGAAATGTTGAGCGGTCGCCCCGTGACGCCGAACGAGCTGTTTTCCGTCGCACGCAAATCGCTGCACTTCGTCGGCTATCAGGGACTATCGATGATCGCGGTCTCCGGACTCGACATGGCGGCGTGGGATGCGCTCGCGAAAGCGGCGGGCATGCCGCTTTGCGTTCTTCTGGGCGGCTCGGTCGGATCCGTCCGCGCGTACAACAGCAATGGGTTGTGGCTGAGCGAGCCCAAGACACTGGGTGGCGAAGCCGTTGAGCTACGCGACGAGGGCGGCTTCACCGGACTCAAGCTGAGGCTCGGTCGTGAGCAGCTCCGCGACGACGTGGCAGCGATCCAGTCCATCCGGGCTGCCGTCGGTGAGGAGATGCATCTGATGGCCGACTTCAATCAAGGTCTGCATCTCGGCGAAGCGTTGCAGCGCTGCCATGTGATCGATGGTCTTGGCTTGGACTGGATCGAAGAACCGATCGTCTACGACAACTTCGACGGCTATGCGCAGCTCGCGGCCGAATTGAAGACGCCGATCCAGATCGGCGAGAACTTCTACGGCCCGCGTGATTTGCAGCGGGCGCTGCAAATGAAGGCCTGCGATTACGTGATGCCCGATTTCATGCGCATCGGCGGCGTAACGGGTTGGTTGCGAGCCGCGGCGATCGCCGGCACCGCAGGTGTGCCGATGTCAACGCATCTCTATCCGGAGGTGGCGGCGCATGTCATGCGCGTCACTGAAACGGCGCATTGGCTGGAATGGCAGAATTGGGCCGATCCGATTTTGCAGCGACCGTATGAAATCGACCGCGGTCTCCTGCATATCCCGGATGCGCCCGGCCTTGGCCTTGAATGGAATGAAGAGGCGGTAGCGGCACATCGCGCGGATCGATAGCGCTGAAATACGCCGTTAGCTGCGCATCTGCGCCATGGATTTCACAAGGCGGGCGCGCAGGTCGCCTTCGACGTCGTCGTCGCCGCACGGTTCAAGCTTCGCGAGGTATTCATCAAGACGTTGCAGCCAGTGACCATCGTCGCCGCCGGGCGGCATCGGGTTACCCATTTCGGTCGCAAGATTCAGTTGTCGATACACGCGGGCACGCTCCTCCAGCAGCTTCGACAATTGGACGTCGCAACGCGCGATCGGCCTTGGGTAGTGCGCCACTTCGTCGTTGATTTCGCGAATTCTCGTTGTCAGGTGCTCTAGGAACGTTGACCACAGCCCCGCGCAGGCGTCTCGTCTGCCGTCTCTGACGGACGCCAGTGCGGCGGACCGCCTGTCGACGTGCGGCATTTTTCGGACCTCCCAGCAAGTGAGCAACGCCAAGTTTGCCAACGATCGATTGCGACGTAAAATGAATTTATTTCGACAATTGATGCAAATAACTGATGAAAATTGACACGCTGGGCATGCAGGCGTTCATCGCTACTGCTGACCATGGAAGCTTTCAAAAAGCGGCGGTAGCGCTCCATATCACGCAGACAGCGCTTTCGCGGCGGTTGCAGAACATCGAATCGTTTCTTGGAGTACGGCTCGTGGAGCGGACCACGCGCTCCGTCGCGCTTACCCCGCTTGGAAGAGACTTCCTGCCGCAAGCGCGACGCTTGCTGACCGAGCTGTCGACGGCGCTCGTCGAAATCCGGGAGACCGGCAAGGCGCTGCGCGGCGACGTTTCGATTGCGTGCGTGCCGACGGCCGGCATCCAATTTCTCCCGCGCGTCATTCAGCAATATTCTGCTCAGTTTCCGCACAATAGAATCAAGATTCTGGATCACGCGTCATCCGGCGTCGCCGATGCCGTCGTGCGGCGTGAAGCCGAGTTCGGCGTCAATATGTCCGAACATACTCAGGCGGAATTGACGAGCGTGCCGTTGCTGGACGATCGCTTCGTGCTGATCTGTCGAGACGATCACGCACTGTCCAAGTGCAAGACGCTCTCGTGGAAGCGGCTGCAACGCTACCCGCTGATCTTCGCGGGCCCCGATAGCAACAATCGCCCGTTGCTCGACCTCGCGTTAAGCAGTGCGGGCGTTACGCTGCAGTCGTTCTATGAAGTGCAGCGAAGCTCTACGGCCGTTGGACTGGTCGCGGCCGGCGTGGCCGCAGCGATCGTGCCGCGGCTTGCATTGCAAAAAGGCGCCTATCCCAATATCCGCATCGTTGCGCTGACCAATCCCGTCGTTTCCAGAAGCCTGGTTCTGATTTCGCGCAAGAACGCGCAACTCTCGCCGGCTGCGCGAGCGCTTTATGACATGATTCGCGGACAAGCAGGCAGGGGCGGGACGGGCCTAGAGCAATCGCCTGGTCAATCCGATGCCGTGCCGATTAGCCTTCGCGATCGGAATAAATGATCTGATCGAGGACCACAGTGTCGATCGGCTTTACGAAATGATCGTCGAAGCCTGCGTCGAGCGACCGCTGGCGCTCTTCGCGTCCTCCATAGCCTGTGACGGCGATCAATCGCGCAGGGCAGCCATTCGCACGTAAACGATGCGCCAGTTGATATCCGCTCATTCCCGGCAGCCCGATATCGATTAACGCCACATCGGGCGGCCGCTTCTCGATCATCTGCAGCGCGGAGATGCCGTCGGACGCAACGGCGACGTCGTGGCCATTCAGGCGCAAGAGCGTTGCAAGCGATTCGGACAAGTCGCGATTGTCGTCGACCAGCAGGATTCGCTTCGACGCCGTCGGCGCACTGGGCTTCTCCGGCAACACCGCGGGACGCACCGCCGCAAGGGCTGCCTTGTCCGCCAGAGGCAGACTCACGATGAACTCGCTGCCGCGCCCAGGGCCCTCGCTCACTGCCCGTACCGTTCCTGCGTGCTGCTCGACGATATTGCGAACCAGCGTGAGACCGATACCCATGCCATCTTGTGATTGCCCGAGCGTGCGATCGGCCTGAACGAAAAGATCGAAGACGCGCGGCAACATTTCTGCGGCGATGCCGGCGCCGTTATCCTTCACGCGCAGCTCAACGGTTTGGTCCACGCGCCGGACCGTGAGCGAGATCGTGCCGCCCTCCGGCGTGTATTTAGTCGCATTGTTGAGCAGATTGGTGAGCATTTGCACGAGGCGCGCCAAATCGCCCACCATCGGCAATTCGTCTTCCGGCATCGAGATACCGAGATGATGCCGCCCGGCATCGACCGCCGGCGCGGTCGCTTCGAGCGCGCGAGCAACCACTGTGTGAAAATCAATCGACTCGTGCTGGAATTTGATCTTTCCCTGCCGGATACGCGCTACGTCGAGGAGATCGTCGAGTAATCGCGTCATTTGTCGCACTTGCCGATCGAGCATCGCATAGAGCGGTTCGTGGACCGGATCTGACTCCGCCGTCCTGCGCAGCACCTCGGCGACGTTGCGGATGGATGCCAATGGATTGCGTAACTCGTGGCCCAGCGTCGCAAGGAATTCGTCCTTGCGGCGATCCGCCGCTCGCAGCATTTCCTCCATGCGCTTTCGATCGGAGATATCGCGGGCCGACTTCGAAACGCCGATCACTTGGCCGCGACGATCGAATATCGGCGAGATCGTCAGCGACACGTCGATTCGGCGCCCGTCCTTCGCGACACGCACCGTCTCTAAATGCTCGATCCGTTCGCCTTTCGTGATCTTGGCCAGGATCTCCTGCTCTTCGTGCTGAAGCTCTCTCGGGATGATGATCGTAATCGGCTTACCGATGACCTCATTTGCGCTGTAGCCGAACAAGCGGACGGCGCCTTCATTCCACGAATTGATGCGGCTGTCGAGCGACTTGCTAACGATGGCGTCGTCCGACGACTCCACGATCGCAGCCAGCAAGGCCCGACTTTGTTCGGCACGCTCCTCGGTCTCGTGCAGCACTCGTTCAGCGCGCTTCTGGTCGGTGACATCGCGCATGAAGCAACGCGAATAGATGAATGCGCCGTCCTCCCATTGCACATTCGACGTAATCAAGACATCGCGAGTCGAGCCGTCCTTACTGCGGATGCGCGCGGGCTCCTCGGTCAGCGTTCGACCCTCACGCAGACGCTCGAGGATCGCCGCCGCCTCTTCGGCATCGGCGTGAAGCTCGGTGATGTGATGGCCGACGTATTCCGCGGCCGTGTAGCCCAGAAGATCGAGCTCGAATTGGTTCGCCCATAAGACGCGACCGTCGGGCCCAACGCTGTGCATTGCCTGCGGCGCATTTTCGAGAAAGTCTGACAGCTCGCGCTCGCGGGCAGCAAGCGCATGCTCGATCGCTTTGCGGCGCCGAATCTCCCTTTCCAGCATCCGGGCCCTCTGCTGCAGCTTGCAGATTTCCGCCAGACGCTCGGGGGAGGTTTCGAGATGGCTATAACTCTCTGACGGAATAGTGCGCGAGTGCTGCTCGCATATCCCATTCATCGCTTCGGAGGTTCCGTTCGCGACGTCCGCAATTGGATAGGCGCAGAAAAGCGTGAATGAATGGCGCAAACCCAATTCATTCCACAAATGCTCGAGATGTACGGCAGCGCCGTGCTTACCTTCGCCCCATAGAAGCGCGACCATCTCGGCGAATATGGCTATGCTCGAAGAGGCCTTCTCTGCCTTTTCGAGGATCGGCTCGCACTGTGTCAAAAACCGTTGAGCGTCGGGCCAACCTTCGAGGAGGATCGCTTCCAGAGTCCTTGCTGCATCGAACGCCATGTAGCGGCCGCTGGTGCGAAACGCCGCGAGATCGAGGCCGCGAGCGGTCAGAGCCGTTTCGATTGCTGCACGATGGGAGTCGGTCGCGACCACGATCGCTGCCGATCCCGAAGCGAGACTTGCCCCGATAAATGCAGTGACGGCCGCGACAAGAACCGTGTCATCTTCGTAGAACTGAACGAAATGGTCACACGCAGCCGTGTCGTTCTCCCTCGAAGCCCCGAGCGCGCGTCGCTCAGAAAAGCCCATAGGCGGCCTATTCGTCAGTGACGTATCGATAAAAACAATCTACGCGCGAAACGAACGTCGCGCAACGAAATCGAGCTCCTTTCCGTTTTGTAAAATATACAGGCCGCGCCTCTGCCGATCCTTCAAAGCTGCGTCGTGCCCGGCCGCGGCGGCGCTTCGTTGAGAAACTGTTCGACCTTCTTCGCCACCTCAGGCTTTGATTGCGCCGCGGTGAGAATCTCGTCGTACTTGTCGGACGTGAGGCCCTGCTTCTCGACGGCTCGCGTCGTCTCCTGGACCGCCTGCTTCTCGATCTGCCGTTGCTCGTCAGGGTTCGCTTCGGCCAGCTTGGGCAGGTAAGTACTGTTGATCCGATGCACATCCGCGGCGGCCGCGGCAAACGATTTCAATTCGGCATCGCTGTACGTTGCCGTCGA
>DASPYC010000154.1:0-4942 GCA_035636955.1 Casimicrobiaceae bacterium | reverse complement strand
GAATATGCGAGCGTGATTCCGGCGGCAACGGTCTTGGCATTTACTGTGAATTGCACGGGTTCGTTTTCGCTGACGCTCGGATTGGCGATCGCGTCGAAAAAGGGCCGGTACACGGTCAATGGCTTCGGATACGTTGCGTTGGGAATCGCGTAACGAGTGGCGTATCGGTGCAGACCTGCTGCGCGCCACCGGCCGGGAACAGAACCACGGCGTGCAGCGCGCCGCAGTAGACAAACGCGGCCAAGGACGACAGCGCAGATACGGTCTGGCGCAACCATGCGCGTTCGGCCAAGACCGGCCCCGACGAGTCCGGCCAAGCCGGTTGATCGCTAAGCTGCGGTGTACGTCCCATCGGGGAGCGGCACGCCGTTACGCGCGACGTTCGTGAACGAAAGAGATTTGACCGCCTGAATCTGGTCGCCGAAGGGGAATGTTCCCGTTGTCGCCGTCGCAACCTTGAACGTCGAGTCGGAGACCGAAAGCCGCTGAATCGAATCGATGATCTGTTTGCTGCCAGGTCCGAAGACGCAGGCATTCGTCGTCCCGCAAGGCGTATTCACCGCCGAGTAGCCGCGCAAGTTGAATGCCCAGCGGCTGTTGCCGCCGGTGACATTCAAGTTCGACACATTGATGTTGTCGGTGAACGGCCGGAACGGCCCGGCGTCTTGCGGACGATCCGACGCATTGGCTGAATAGAAATAGTCGATCGTGATGACGCCGTTGCTCGCCGACACGCCGTTCGGAACATTGATGTTGCGCGCGTAATAGTTGGTCATGAAACCACCGCGCCACGTGTTGGTCTTGAACCGCAACGCGATGTCGAGCGTGTTGCTCAGCATATCGATGTTCTCGGCGAACACGTGATCGACGCCGCCCGACATCTCACTCCCAAGCGTCACGCCGCCGTGGCCGCTGATCATCGTGTTATTGCGAATGACCAGATTGCTGGACGTCGTCGGGAAATTCACCCATGGCGGCAGCGCTCCGAGGCGCGAGCGCACGCCGTTGTCGATCATCGCGTCGAAACCGCGGCCGGCCTTGATCGCAATGCAGTCGTCGCCGGTATCGAACGTGCAGTCCTCGATGAGCACGTCGGTGCACGATTCCGGATCGCAGCCGTCATTGTTGGGTCCGAGGCTCGACGCTGTAACGTTGCGGATGATGACGCTCTTGCAGAGCAACGGCTGCATTTGCCAGAACGGCGAGCGATGCAACGTCACGCCCTCGATCAAGACGTTCTCGCAACCGTACGGGCCGATCAGCGGCGGCCGCAAATAATGCTGGACCCCATTCGCGTCGATCCCATAGACGCGCTGTTCGATCGGCGTCATGCCAGGAACGGCCCCCTGCTGCTTGAGACGCAGGCTGTCCGCGCCCGCCGGGCCGGTAAAGCTCCACCACGTCGACGTGCTCGCCTGGCCATCGAGGATGCTCTCGTCGCCTTCACCGGTGATCGCGATGTCCGTCTCGCGGAAGGCGTAGACGAGCGGTGAGTAATTGAAGAGATCGTTGCCTTCCCAGCGCGTCAGCACGTTCGGGTATTGCCGTGGGTCCGTACTGAAGAGCAGCGTCGCGCCTGCAACGAGATGCAGCTCGACCCGGCTGCGCAGACGGATCGCGCCGGTCAGAAACGTTCCTTCCGGGATCAGGACGCGGCCGCCGCCGGCCGCAACGCACGCTGCAATGGCGCTGGCAATCGCCGCCGTGCAATCAGTCATGCCGTCGCCGCGGGCGCCAAAGCGAGTGATCGGAAAGGCGCGACGCGGAATGGTCGGCGCCTGGATGCGGCTCACGATCTCGTCGGCTTGCGTCCAGGGATCGACGTCGAGCGCAAGCGCTCTCGGCCAATACCCGACAAGACCCGCGGCGCTCGCGCCCGCCGCCGACTTTAGAAACAAGCGGCGTTCGATGTCGAATTTCCAGCGTCCGTTCATCATCCGGCTCCTTCTCTCAGACATTCAAAAAAGAAATCACGAGCAGCGCGACCGCTGCGATCGCGCGCGCATCCGATGCGATGGTCATTGAATTTCCTCCTTCGCGCGATCTCGCGCGACCGACGAAAGGCAAATTATGAAAACGTTTTCAGAAAAAATGCCATTGCGCCATCGCTTCGTCAAGACGATTCCCTCCTACAGCTTTGTACTTTTTTTCACGCGTCCGACATCGACCGCGGCAATTTTCGTAACCAGATGTAACAACGCCGGCGTTCACCGAAATGATTCTTGCCACCGAGCCGGCCAATGCTCGCAACGCGACGGTGTCGACGCCTGCTAGAATCCCCGCGCTTTCGACGACTATCCTGTGACGACGACGATCCACGACGTAGCGCGGCGCGCCGGCGTTTCGGTCACCACGGTCTCCCGCGCGTTGACGCAACCCGGTCTATTGCGGCGGGAGACGCGCGATCGCGTTCTCGCCGCCGCGAAAAAGCTTGCGTACCACCCGAACCGCGCCGCCCGCAGCCTTATCACCGGCAAGACTGGAACTTTCGGCATCATCGTTCCCGATCTGGCCAATCCGTTCTACCCAGGCATCCTGCGCGGTGTGCAGGTTCGTGCCCACCAAGCGGGCTACGCCGTGTTGCTCGCCGACAGCGACGAGGATCCTGCCGCCGAAGAGAATCTCGTCCATACGATGGCCAAGCAAGTCGATGGCGTGATCATTTGTGCGCCGTTCGCGAGCGACGCCCAACTCCGCCGACTGGCCGGCGCGACGTCATTGGTGCTCGTCAATCGCCGTTGCGGCGCCATCCCCGCGGTACTGATGGACATCGCGCGGGGCATGCGCGAAATCGTCACGCATCTGCATTCGCTCGGGCACCGGCGCTGCGCCTATCTCGGCGGACCGCGGCACGTATGGTCGAACCGTGAGCGTTTGCGCGGCCTTCACGCAGCGACGCGCGCGATCCCGTTTGAATTGCGGGAGTTTGGCCCGTTTGAGCCGAAATTCGAGGGAGGGCTCCAGGGCGCGGACCTCGCACTCGATGCTCATGCCACCGCAATCGTCGCGTACAACGATCTGATGGCGCTCGGCGTCTTGAGCCGGCTTGCTGCACGCGGCGTCCGCGTACCCGCCGACGTCAGCGTGACGGGGTTTGATGACCTGCTTTATGCGTCGATGTGCGCGCCGCCGCTCACGACGGTCTCGATGCCGATGGAAGCGGCCGGGCACGCCGCAGTCGACCTATTGCTCGCCCGTAGCGCCGCTTCCGCGAGCAGCGCCAAAGCCGCGCATGGTGTCGAGCTCGGTACGCGGTTGATCCTTCGCGGAACGACGAGCGCACCCTCAAGTACGCCTCGGACCCCACGCCGCTCTCGCGCGATATGATCACGGTGCGTTTGACTGTACGGCGCGGGCCACCGTGCGTGCCGCGCCATCGGCATGGAGCGCCGCAAGCCATGTCGTGACGGGCTCGATGAAGCGCGGCTCCCGTGCGAGATCGTCGCCAAAAATCGCACGCACGCCGAAGAACGCGCGTGCAAGGCGTTCCGGATCGTCGCGGTGCGCTTCGGCGATTAGAGCGAACTGACCGGCGAGCGGATCGTCGACTTTGATCGCTCGACCGCCTTCATCGCGACCGGCAACGTAGCGCATCCACCCGGCGATCGCGAGCGTCAACAGCGGCATCGGCCGGCCCGCGGCAAGATTGTCACGCGCGGTCGCAAGTAGCCGTTGCGGTAATTTTTGCGAGCCGTCCATCGCGATCTGCTGTGTACGGTGCGGCAATGCGGGATTGGCGAAGCGGCGCAGGAGCGCGGCGCGATACGCCGCTACATCGACGCCGGCCGGCATCTGCAGCGTGGGCGTGACCTCATCGTTCATGAAACGACGCATGAACGCGACGAACGTCGGCTGCGCGGCGACCTGGTAGATATATTCATGGCCGGCGAGAAATCCAAGATAGGCGAACGCCGAGTGGCTGGCGTTCAGCAGCCGCAGCTTCATCGCTTCGAATGGCGCGACGTCGACGACGAGCTCGGCGCCACCGACTTCCCATGCCGGTCGCGGCGTCACGAATTCGTCCTCGATCACCCATTGCTTGAATGGCTCGAAGACGACCGGCGCGGCGTCGTGCAATCCGAGCGCTGCGTCGTTGTCCGCAATGTCCGCCGCGGTCGTCGCCGGCACGATGCGATCGACCATCGTCGATGGAAAGGACGCATTCTTTTCGATCCATTCGGCGAGCGCCCCGTCCCGCGCCTTCGCAAATGTCGCGACGAGACCGCGCAGCACCCGGCCGTTGTGAGGCAGGTTGTCGCAGCAGACGATCGTCAGCGGTCCCGCGCCGTTGCGTCGCCGCGCCTCGAGCGCGGACACGAGCAATCCCACAACGCTTGCCGGCTCGTGCGGATGGGCGAGATCGTGGACGATATCGGGATGGTCTACGTTGAGCCGGCCGGTTGCCGGATCGTGGCAATAACCTTTTTCAGTCACCGTCAGCGTCACGATCTGCGTCGTGCAATCGGCAAGGCGCGCGTCAACCGCCTTGCGCTCGGCCGCAAGAAACAGAACTTCGCGCACGCTGCCGATAATGCGCCGATGCACGCCCGCCGGACTTTTTTCGAGGGCCGTATACAGACCATCCTGGGGTGTCGTCCGGTCGCGCACGTCGGGACTGCGCAGGCTGACGCCGCAAATGCCCCATGCGCCGCCTTCTTGTGCCAGCGCATCGTCGGTATAGATCGCCTGGTGCGCGCGGTGAAATGCGCCGATGCCGAGATGGACGATGCCGATACCGACGGCGCGCGGATCGTACGCCGGCCGCGCAGCTGCAGGTGCCGCGCGATCGAGCGTCGCGAGCGACAGGAGCGTCAAGACACGAACCTCATCGTCACATCGCGCCTTGTGGATGCTCCTTGACGCGCGAGACCAATTGCGTGGGATTGACGAAGCGCAACGCGATCAGGAGCCAGATGAGCGTGACGGCCATGTACACCATCGC
>DASPYC010000153.1:0-2460 GCA_035636955.1 Casimicrobiaceae bacterium | reverse complement strand
TGCCGTGTGGATACCCGGCGACGGCAAGGCCAATCCGACCGACCTTACGCAATCACTCGCGAAAGGGGCGCGCATGCGCGGCGCCCGGATCCTCGAAGGCGTGACCGTGAGCGGTATACGACGCCATAACCGGCATGTCGAAGGCATCGCCTGGACGAGCGATGAAGGCAGCGGCGAAATCGCTTGCGAGATCGTCGTCAACTGTGCCGGACAGTGGGCGCGCGAATTCGGCGCTGCCGGAGGCGTCAACGTACCGCTTTATCCGGCTGAGCACTTTTACGTGGTGACGAAACCGATCAGTGGCGTGTCGCCATCTTTGCCGGTGATTCGCGATCCCGACGGATTTATTTACTACAAGGAAGAGGTTGGCGGGCTCGTGATGGGCGGCTTCGAGCCCGTCGCAAAGCCGTGGAACGTCGAGCGGATTCCCGAGCGCTTCGAATTTCAGCTGTTGCCGGAAGATTGGGACCAATTTGAAGTGCTGATGACGAACGCCATTCATCGCACGCCGTGTCTCGAGACCGCAGAGATCAAGCTGCTCTTGAACGGTCCGGAAAGCTTTACGCTGGACGGAAATTTCGTCCTCGGCGAAGCACCGAACCTCGGCGGCTATTTCGTTTGTGCGGGTTTCAACTCGGCTGGGATCGCCAATGCGGGTGGGGCCGGCCGGCTGATCGCCGAATGGATTATCGATGGCGAAGCGCCGTTCGATGTCTTCGATATCGACATCCGTCGCTTTGCACCCTTCCATGCGAATCGCCGCCATCTCGCCGACCGCACCGTCGAGTCGCTGGGATTACATTACGCGATGCGGTGGCCGCGCGAAGAGCTGAAAACGGTCCGGCCGCTGCGGCGGTCGCCACTCTATGATCGGTTGAAAGCGAAACGCGCAGTGTTCGGAACGAAGCTCAATTGGGAACGCGCGAACTACTTCTTGCCGGAGGGTGCGGAAGAACCCGCCTATACCTTCAGCGCGCCTGGTTGGCTGCCCTATGTGCTCGACGAGCAGCGCGCGTGCCGTGAGGACGTCGCGGTTTTCGATCAAACGTCCTTCGCGAAGTTCATGCTCAAGGGCCGGGACGCGCTAACGGTGCTGCAACGGCTTTGCGCCAATGATATCGACGTCGCGATCGACCGGATCGTCTACACCGGTATGTTGAACGCGCGCGGCGGATTCGAAAGCGACTTGACGATTACGCGCCTCGCGCCGGACACCTTCTTCATTCTGACCGGCTCCGCGCAGGCGACCCGCGATTTCAACTGGATCGAACGACAGATCGATGCCGACGAGCACGCATCGCTTGTCGATGTGACAAGCGCGTATTCGGTCATTTCCGTCATGGGACCGAAAGCGGAAATGCTGTTGCGACGGCTGTCGCCGCATGATTTGTCGAAAACCGGGCTGCCGCTTTCTTCGACGGCCGAAATCGACGTCGGCCACGCGCGCGTGCGCGCGGCACGAATGAGCTACGTTGGGGGACCCGGATTCGAGCTCTATGTCTCCACCGACCAATGTGTGACGCTGTACGAAGCGCTGTGGAGCGTCGGCCCCGAATTCGTCTTGCGGGACGCCGGTTATTACACGATCGACGCGCTCCGCATCGAGGCTGGAAGACGTGCATGGGGCGCCGAATTGTCACCCGACGAGTCGCCGTGGGAAGCAGGATTGGCATACACGGTCAAACTCGACAAACCGATGTCGTTCCTCGGGCGGGAGGCGCTCATCGGAGCGCGCGAAGCCGGCATCAAGAAACGCCTCATTCAATTCACTTTCGACGATCCGACCGCGTTTCCCTGGGGTGGCGAGCCGTTGCTGATGAGTGGGCGCGCGGTCGGCGAGCTGACCTCGGCAGGCTACAGTCGAAAATACGGACGCGCGGTCGCGATGGGCTACGCGCGCGCCGAACCGCCGATGACCGACGAGACTCTACTGGCGGCCCGCTACGAGGTCGATATTGCCGGCGAACGCTTCGCCGTGACGCCGCATCTGAAGCTTCCGTAGCGAATCTACACAGCGACGACTCCGGCGCTGGTTAGTTTTGCTTCTCTAATCGCCCTCCACTGTGGTTTGATAGCGGCATCTACCGACCCTTATGTCGCTCTCCCATCGCTTCTCGACCCCACCGCGCCGCGGCCGCACGCCGGCCAAGCCTGGAACGACGACCAACCACGTCCAAAGCCTGACGCGCGGACTGTCAATCCTCGAATGTCTTGCCAAGGCCGAGGGCGGGCTTACGTTAACGGACGTCGCGCACCGCGCTGAGCTCGCGCCATCGACGGCGCATCGGCTGCTCTCGACGCTGGAAAGGATGCGCTACGTTTACCAGGCGGGCGACTTGGGTCGCTGGTACATCGGCCTCCAGGCGTTCACCGTCGGCTCGAGCTTTCTCGCGAGTCGCGACTTCATCGCGCAAAGCCATCCCTACATGCGCCGCCTGATGGAGCAATCGGGCGAGACCG
>DASPYC010000152.1:0-5858 GCA_035636955.1 Casimicrobiaceae bacterium | reverse complement strand
TTCCACAGTAGACGCCTTCCCATGTCTTGCCCGGACTGACTTCGGGCGCAAGTCTATGTCGCCCAAACGCGCGCCCGCCAAAATAGGCCGCCGTATCGGCAACCCACACGATCGCCATCGCTGCAAGCACGAGCCATGGCGAACGCGACCCACAGCACGACGCTCGCCGCGCCGACTGCACCGCGGTATCCCGCTGTATTCGCAAATGGGGCAAGCACCAACGCGTACAGCCCTACCGCCGCAATTCCACAGTAGACGCCTTCCCATGTCTTGCCCGGACTTACTTCGGGCGCAAGCTTATGTCGCCCAAACGAGCGCCCGCCAAAATAGGCCGCCGTATCGGCAACCCACACGATCGCCATCGCCGCAAGCACGAGCCACGGCGAGCGCGACTGGAGCTCGACCAACGCGAGCCACGTACCAGTCAACACGATCCACCCGACGACGGCAAGGACAATCCGCGAACGCGGCGCCCAGCGCAGAACGACCCACGGTGGCGCCGCGAACAACCAAAACAGCGTCGCCGCACCGCAGATCGACGTGACAACGGTGCTTGGAAAGCCACGCTCGAATTCGAACGGACCGAAGAGCAAAATGATTCCGAACAGCAGCGTGGCGCCGACGAACAATAGCCAGCGGCCGCCGGCCAATCCGGAGAGCCTCGCCCACTCGTGGGCAGCGATTAGTACGACGAGCAACAGCGCGGCGCCGAACGCGCGCGGCGCGAGTAGAAACAGCGCGGCCAAGACCAGTGCGATGAGAACTACGGCGGTGAGAATGCGCCTTGCAAGCATCTCGGAGCCGCGAGGCTTACTCGCCTTGTGCTGCGCGGGACAGCTGCGCCGCCTGCAGCTGCTCGCTCGTGCGGCCAAAGCGACGCTCGCGTGTTCGATACGAGGCAATCGCGGCATCGAGCGTCGCGGGACCGAAGTCCGGCCACAGAACGTCGGTGAAATAAAGCTCCGTGTAGGCGAGCTGCCACAGCAGGAAATTAGAGATCCGCTGCTCGCCGCCGGTACGAATGAAAAGGTCGGGCTCTGGCGCGTAGCTCATCGCGAGATACGGCGCTAGCATGTCGGGGTCGAGTGATGCGCTCGACAAAAGGGCGCCGGGATTGAGTGCAAAGTACGCGCGAGCTGCCTGCGCGACGTCCCAGCGGCCGCCATAGTTCGCGGCGACAGTCAAAGTGAGCCGCTTGTTGTCCGCTGTGAGCGCTTCGCCGGCGGCGATCAGATCGCGAATGCGAGGCGGAAAGCGCAACATGTCGCCGATGGCCTTGAAGCGGATGCCATTCGAATGCAGCTTGGCGACTTCCTGCTCGAGCGCCAGCGCGAACAGGTCCATCAGGATCGACACTTCCTCGGCGGGGCGGCGCCAATTCTCGCTCGAAAATGCGAACAGCGTCAGATATTCGACGCCGCGCTCGATCGAGCTCCGCACCGCGGCGCGAACCGCTTCGACGCCCTTGTGATGCCCGGCCACACGCGGCAAATGACGCGCTCTCGCCCAACGCCCGTTGCCGTCCATGATGATTGCGACATGACGCGGTGTCGCCAGAATTTCGGGGACTGCGCGAGTCGAGCTCGTGAAAAGCGGTGTCGCGATCTTAGGCGATCGCTGGAGCGGAAGCTCGCGAGACAAGTTTGTGATCCTTAGATGACGGGCGCGAGGGCGCGACGGCTAGATGGCCATCAGGTCCGCTTCCTTCGCGTGCAGGATCTTGTCGATCTCGGCGATGTAGCGGTCGGTGAGCTTCTGGACGTCAGTCTGCGCGTGCCGCTCGTCGTCTTCCGAGCACTCCTTGTCCTTCAACATTTTCTTCAGATGCTCGTTCGCGTCGCGGCGAACGTTGCGCACGGCGATCTTGGCCGCCTCGGCTTCCTTGTGGACGACTTTCGTCAGCTCCTTGCGGCGTTCCTCGGTCAACGCGGGCATAGGTACGCGAATGAGCTCGCCGGATGTGGCGGGATTGAGCCCGAGGTCCGAATCGCGAATCGCCTTTTCGACCGCCTGGATCATTTTCTTCTCGAACGGCTGGACACCGATCGTTCGAGGATCGGCCAACGTCACGTTCGCGACCTGGTTGATCGGCATCATCGTGCCGTAGTAGTCGACGTGGATATGGTCGAGCAGGCCGGTATGCGCGCGGCCGGTGCGGACTTTGGCGAGATCGTGCTTCAACGTCTCCACGGATTTCTGCATCTTCTGCTCGGTGGATTTCTTGACGTCACTGATCATCGTTCCTCCTCGATCAACAATGAACGAGCGTGCCCTCGTCTTCGCCCAGTACGACGCGCTTCAACGCGCCCGGAACGAAGATCGAAAACACCTTGAGCAACATCTTCTGGTCGCGACACAGCGCGAGCGCAGTGGCGTCCATCACCTTCAGGTTCTTGACGATCGCCTCGTCGAAGGTCAGCGTCGAATACCGCTTCGCGGCGGCGTCCTTCATCGGATCGGCCGTGTAGACGCCGTCGACTTTCGTGGCTTTCAGCACGACATCGACATTCATCTCGCGACCGCGGAGCGCCGCTGCCGTATCGGTCGTGAAGAACGGATTGCCGGTACCTGCGGCGAAGATGACGACGCGATGCTCTTCGAGATGGCGCAACGCGCGGCCGCGAATGTAAGGCTCGGCGACCTGATCGATGCGCAATGCGGATTGCACGCGCGATTCGACGCCCGCGCGTCTCAGTGCGTCTTGCAACGCGAGCGCATTCATCAGCGTCGCCAGCATGCCGATGTAATCGGCGGTCGCGCGGTCCATGCCGGCCGCACCGGGCGCAACCCCGCGAAAGATGTTGCCGCCGCCGATGACGACGGCGATCTGCACGCCGAGCCGCACGACCTCGGCGATCTCCGCGACGATGCGATCGATCGTTTCGCGCTTGATGCCATACGCCTCGTCGCCCATCAGCGCTTCGCCCGACAGCTTGAGCAAGATGCGCCGATACGCCGGCTGCGCCGCCACGGCGGGAACGGCGGCGAGCGGTACGGCGATGGTCGGCGCGCTGTTCGGTGGACTCATGACGTGCTCCCGGTCGTTCCTCGTTAAGGGCGGGCGAGGGCCGCGTACCGATTCAAGATTTCAAGCTGTCACGGCCGCGCCGGACCCGTCGCCATTTTTCGGCCTGGTCATTGCGGCTACTTCGCCGGCAAAATCATCCTTTCTCTTTTCGATGCCCTGGCCGACGACGAACAGCACAAAACCGTTCACCTCGGCGCCCTGCGCTTTCACCAGATCGCCCACCGTCTGCTTGCCATCGCCCTTGACGAACGGCTGGGCGAGGAGCGTCACTTCGGCGAGATACTTGGCGACGGCGCCGTCGACCATTTTCTCGACAATGTTCGCGGGCTTGCCGGATTCTGCTGCGCGCGCCGCTGCGATCGAACGTTCTTTGGCGACGACATCCGCCGGCACGTCTTCCTTGCGCACGGCGATCGGCTTGCTCGCGGCGATATGCAGCGCGAGATCTTTGCCGAGCGTATCGGCGCCGCCGGTGACGTCGACGATGACGCCGATCCGCGCGCCATGAACGTACGACGCGATCCGTCCTTTTGCAACGCGACGGGCAAAGCGCCGAAGCGAAATGTTCTCACCGATTTTTTGCACGAGCGCAACACGGCGACCCTCGACCGTCTCGCCCGACGCCAATTTCGCGTTCGCAAGTGCGGCAATGTCAGCAGGATTGTCGCGGACGACGATCTGAGCTACTTCGCTTGCGAACGCCTTGAAGTCGTCGTTCTTGGCGACGAAGTCGGTTTCGCAATTCACCTCGACCATCGCGGCCACGCCGGCGCCCGCCGCCACGTGAAGTCCGATCACGCCTTCGGCCGCTATGCGGTCGGCCGCCTTGCTGGCCTTGGCGCCGCTACGAATCCGCAGCAGCTCTTCCGCCTTCGTCATGTCGCCGGCGGCTTCGGTCAATGCCTTCTTGCACTCCATCATGCCGAGGCCTGTGCGCTGGCGCAGGTCCATCACCATACTTGCGGAAATATCCGCCATCTGTTGAAGCTCCTGTTCATTCCGCCACGCAAAAACGATAAGGGGCCGATCGTGCTCCTCATCCTTCTCCGCGGCTAAAAGTCACGCGGAGGCGTCTTCCGCCACTTCGACGAATTCGTCTCCGCCCTGGACGATCTCCTGCACCGACTGGCTCTTGCCTTCGAGCACTGCATCGGCGACGCCGCGCGCATACAAGCGAATTGCGCGGCTCGAGTCGTCGTTCCCGGGGACTACGTAGGCTATGCCATCGGGGCTGTGATTCGTATCGACGACGGCGACGATCGGAATGCCGAGCTTTTTCGCTTCGGTCACAGCGATCTTGTGGTAGCCGACGTCAATGACGAAGACCGCGTCGGGCAGCGCGTTCATGTTCTTGATGCCGCCGAGGCTCTTGTTCAGCTTGTCCAACTCACGCGACAGCGACAATGCTTCGCGCTTCGTCATCCGCTCGAACGTGCCGTCTTCCTTCATCGTTTCGAGGTCTTTGAGCCGCTTGATCGATCCCTTGACCGTCTTGTAATTCGACAGCATGCCGCCCAGCCAGCGGTGGTCGACAAAGGGCATCCCGCAGCGTTGCGCTTCCTCGGCGATGATTTCACGCGCCTGGCGCTTGGTGCCCACAAACAGGATGGTGCCGCGGTTGCCCGCGAGCTGACGCACGTATTTCATCGCGTCGTTGTACATCGCCAACGTTTTTTCGAGGTTGACGATGTGAATCTTGTTGCGCTGGCCGAAGATGTAATCGGCCATTTTCGGGTTCCAATAACGGGTCTGGTGGCCGAAGTGGACACCGGCTTCCAGCATTTGACGCATCGTGACCGACATTCCTAAACTCCTTGATCAGGGTTGACCTCCATCCGCGTATTGCGGTCCGCGCCTCTTCCTCGCTTATTTCAGGCCGAGGACGTCACGGACACCCTGAAAACGCGGATGTGCGTATTCCGGTCGTCATTGCTTGATTCAAGCGATTGCTTGCGCGCGCCGCTTGTCGTCGCCATTTGACCGGTATCAGGCGACTTGAACCCGACAGAGACGAATTCCATCGGAGTTATTCAGCTAACTTGTTATTCTAGCACGATTTCGAGTCGCTCCCGGCCGTTGGGTACGCTTTGCCGTCTCTGATACCACCATCATGACCGAAAGCACCGCCCGCCAATCTGCATTCTGCGCCGCCGCCGAATCGGCGTTCGTTGCTCCGTTGCCCGCGCTGACGGCCGTTCGCATCGACGGCGAGGATGCGCGGGAATTTCTGCAGAACCAGCTTTCGAGCGACGTTTACGCCCTGTCTGCGGGAAACAGTCAATGGTCGAGCTACAACTCGCCGAAGGGACGGATGCTCGCGAGCCTGCGGCTTTGGCGTGATCCCGGAGTCTCCGATGGATTCGGCGCCCTGACCGCTTCTGACATGGCGGCGAGCATCAGCAAACGACTTTCGATGTTCGTTCTGCGCGCGAAGGCGCGAATCAGCAATCAGTCGATGACGCATTCGGTCATCGGCGTCGGCGGCCCTCGTGCGGCCGATGTTATCGCTGCAACTTTCAGTATTTCTCCGTCTCCCGATGGCGCGAGTGCAATCGTGGATGGGGACGCAATGGTCGTCGGAATCGGCGATGGACGTTTCATCATCGTCACCTCCGCCGCCCGGGCCCCCGCGCTTCGTAGCGACATCGCCAAGGTCGCGGTCCCGGCGGATGAGAGCGTCTGGCGTTGGCTGTCGATCCAAGCCGGCGTGCCGCTCGTCACTGCGGCGACATCGGATCAATTTGTCCCGCAGATGCTCAACTGGGATGCGTTGGGCGGGGTGAGCTTTCAGAAAGGTTGTTATCCCGGTCAGGAAATAGTTGCCCGGATG
>DASPYC010000151.1:0-2578 GCA_035636955.1 Casimicrobiaceae bacterium | reverse complement strand
TGTACTTGAGCGCGCCGGCCGGCGCGTTCGCGGGAACGCAACCGCCGATGTTGAGCGTGCACAGAACGCCCATCGCCACGCGAAGCTCGATGTCGACGACGTCGTCGCCGGGCCGCCGCCCGTTCGGGAATCCCGCATTGTCGCCGCCCAGAACGCCGAGACGGTTCTGCGACGCGCCCGCCGTCGGCGCGATCGACGTGTTGAGGCGAACCATTTCCGATCCAACGACGTTGGACGGCTGATTCAATCCCGATACGCCCGTCAAGAATGTGGCAACGAGGTCAGTGCGCGGAAAATTAGTCGGCGCCTTGACGCCCGCGGCGCCGAACAGCGCTTCGAGCAGCGCCGGCAGTGTGGGATTGGTGACGTAATCGATAAACTGCGCGTCATCTTTAGGTTCGCTCGCGTTGAATTTGTTCTTGTCCTTGAGACCAATCACGAGCTCGTTGACGAGCGGCATACCGAGGCGCGATACCTGGACAAAGCTTCCTGATTGCGTCGTAGGATCGAGTCCTGCGCTCGGTGACGCCGTGACCACGCGCGACGCCGGCACGCTGGCCGTCGTCCAGCCGCCGATGATTGGATTGTTGCCGTTGGTGAGGCATGGAATCGGCACTTCGAGAATGATCGACGTAACGTTGTCGTCCGAGAGCGAATCGACCGTTGCGAATTCCGCGAGCGGATTCAACTCGACCGCGGGATATTTGATGTTCACCAGGTCGAAAGTCTCGCCGAGGTTCACGACGAATGGGTCCTTGCGCTGTCCGACGAACACGCGCCCCGCGCCGGCGCAACCGGGAATCGAGATATCCCAAACGTGCTTGTTGGCGTATGCGATGTAGTTGTTGATCGTCTTTTGACCGATGTAGTCGACCGGCTTGTCGAAGCTCGTGCCGCCGGTCGTCGCATTGACGACCGATTGCTTGACGCCGGTACGCCGATTACCGCGGGTCACGTCAACCGTGTACTTTTCGTGCGTGTTGAGCGCCGGCGAATTCGGCGTGCTGACGTCCGCCGACGCATTCTGGACCAGCGGAATCGACACCTGTTTGCCGCCCACCATCAGCTTGTTGTCATCGAGCGTATTCTGGAACTTGAACGAAAACGTGATGTTTTCTGCGGCCCCGCCATCATTGCTGACGTGAATCTCATAGAGCGCGTTTGGGTCGAGCTTGAAAAAGTTGGGGCCTCCGTACGTGCTTTGAATCGGGAGGTAATTCGCGACGAGCGTCACGTAGCCGTCGCGCCCCGGCTCGTAGCTGCGGAACATGTAGAAGTCGGTCGCATCGGTCTGCGGTTGCGTCGCGATGAACGGCGCCTCGCGATGGCTCGAAGCGCTGACCGGCGCCGTCCACGGCATAGCAAACGCCGCCAGAATCATCGCCGAAGCCAGCGCGGGGCGTGCGCGCAGGCGCGCGGGTAGTTGAACGTGCATGACGGTACCTCCTTCGATCGAAGTGGAACGGAGAGCCGGCACCCCGGGAAAAGTCCCGACCGAGCCCGGCCGTGCCGCGATATACGGACCGGAGCCGCATTCGGATGCAACGCACGTTCATTCGCACCGCAGGCCAAGACGCGGGTGCTCCCCCTTTTGGGGCAGCGCGGCGGCATCATTGGCCACTGAGGCCGCAAGCGCGGGGGTCCATTAAGTCCGGGTTAAGGCGCCCCGGCTAGAATCGGCCAAAGCCATTTGCGGGCGAAGCGAGAGCTCCGACCTGAACACACGATGCGTATCCTGCTCGTCGAAGACGACGCGATGATCGGCAAGACGTTGCAGCAAGCGCTGCAGCAGGACGGCTACGCGGTCGACTGGGTGACTGACGGGCAAGCGGCTCGGCTCACGCTCGATACCGCGGGCGACGCCTACGCACTGGTGCTGCTCGATCTCGGCTTGCCGAAAAAAAGCGGGCTCGACCTCTTGAAGGAGATCCGCCGCGCCGGCAACAAGGTACGCGTGCTGGTCGTCACCGCGCGCGACGCCGTTGCCGATCGTGTCGCAGGGCTCGACGCCGGCGGCGATGATTATCTGACGAAGCCGTTCAGCCTCGATGAATTGCTGGCGCGGATGCGTGCCCTCTTGCGCCGTGACGTCGCCCGCGAGGACAACGTACTGCGGCATCGAACGCTTGCCCTCGACACTGCGGCCCGAACGCTGACGCATACCGGAAAACCGGTCGAGCTTTCCGCTCGCGAATTCGCGTTACTCGCCGCACTGCTGGAGCGTCCCGGCGCCGCGCTGTCCAAAGGCCAACTCGAAGAGCGGATCTATCGCTGGGGTGAGGAAGTCGAGAGCAACGCAGTCGAAGTTCACGTCCACCATTTGCGTAAGAAGCTGGGCGCCGACACGATCCGGACAATCCGCGGCGTCGGTTACGCGCTCGCATAGCATGGGCCCCCACGCTTGCGGCCGTGACGCGAGCAGCCGGCGAGGGGCCCCGCGACGCGGGGATCGACGGCCAATGCGAGTCGTCATAGGAGGCCGACTGTTGCTGCACCGATCCATCTCACAGGTAAAAGGAGGCCGAGGCGCCGCTACGCTCTGCCCTCGGCCCCCGGAGGGGGAGCACTTCGCGCCTTG
>DASPYC010000150.1:0-3707 GCA_035636955.1 Casimicrobiaceae bacterium | reverse complement strand
ACGCCATCAGCGCGTCGCTCTATCGGACCCTTTCGTTCGATCCCGTCGACGACTTCACGCCCATCGCGCTCCTCGGACGCGAGCCCGGCGTACTGGTCGTGCACCCTTCACTGCCGGTGCACACGCTGGCGGAATTCATCGCGTACGTCAAAGAGCGGCCCGGCAAAGTCGACTACGCGTCGTCGGGCAACGGCAGCGGGCAACATCTGTTCATGGCGCTCCTCGCGTCGATGAGCGGCATGCAGTTGAATCACGTTCCCTACCGCGGCAGCGGACAGGCGACAACCGACCTTTTGGCCGGTGTCGTTCCCGTCTCGATTCCGGGCACCGCGGGAATGGTCGGCCATATCAAAGCGGGCAAGCTTCGCCCGCTTGCAGTGACAGGCGTCAAACGCTCGCCGCAGTTGCCCGAGGTCCCGACCATCGCAGAATCGGGTGTGCCGGGTTACTCGGCGTACGTGTGGATGGGGTTGCTCGCACCGAAAGGAACGTCGCCGGCGGTGATCGATCGATTGCAGCGCGAACTGGCACATGCGCTCACCAGCAGCGAAGTACGCAGTTATATGGACACCGCCGGCATTGAGATCGTCGGCTCGACGCCGGGCGAATTCGGCACGTTCTTCCGTGCCGAGAAGGAGCGTTGGGCGAAAGTGATCAAGGAAACCGGTGCAAAGGTTGACTGAATCGAGTGAGCCGCGAATCCGAGCTGCCGCCGAATTCGCAGCGGAAGAATCACAACGCGATGTCGCGATTCGAAAAGCTGATTAGAGGCAAATCGCGGGCAGAGCCCGCCGATTTGTCTTGGAGCAGATGATGAGCAATACCGTCACCGGCAACGAGCACTGGACGCACAAAGGCGACGTGCGCCTGTTCCTGTGGGAGAAATATGTCGGAACGCCCGACGGCAAGCCGGCGGTGCTGTTCGTCCACGGATCCTCGATGGCGTCGCAGCCGACCTTCGATCTCTCCGTCCCCGGCCGCGCCGACTCATCGGTCATGGACTGGTTCGCGCGGCGCGGCTTCGTGTGCTGGTGCGTCGACCTGGAAGGTTACGGCCGCTCCGACAAGTCGCGCGACATCTATTGCGACATTGCAAACGGCGCCGACGACCTCGCCGCTGCGACCGATTACATCGCCGAAGCGCGCCGGATCAAAAACTTTCTAACGTATGGGATCTCATCCGGCGCACTTCGCGCAGCGTTATTTGCACAGCGGTATCCCGATCGCGTGGCGCGCTTGGCGCTCGACGCATTCGTCTGGACGGGCGAAGGCGCACCCACGCTCGCCGAGCGGCGCAAGAAACTGCCGCAGTTCCTCGCCGCGAAGCGCCGCCGGATCGACCGCGCGTTCGTCTACTCGATTTTCGAACGCGACCATGCGGAATGCGCCGAAAAGCGCGTCGTCGATGCTTTCGCCGATGCGATCCTCGCGCTCGATGACTCGATGCCCAACGGCACATATATCGACATGTGCTCGAAACTGCCGATCGTCGATCCACAGCAGATCGCAATGCCGACGTTGTTGCTGCGCGGCCAGTACGACGGCATCGCGGCGTTCGACGATCTGATCGAGTTCTTCAAACGGCTGCCCTGCGCCGACAAGCAGTTCACCGTGATGGCGGGCATTTCGCATGCAAGCTTTCAGCAGAAAAACTATCTGATGGTCTATGACATCCTGCACAGCTGGTTCGCTCGCACGGTACCGGTCTATCGCTGACATATCGACGATGGCGGATGCACCGGCGCCCGATCTCGCCAGTCGAAACGTCCGCGCGTATCATGCTGCGTTCCCGAGTGGCCATCGGCCACGTTTCGGGCCCTACTCAGGAGGAGACGATCATGGCAAGAAAACCCCGCGCCGCCGACGGTGTGTACCGAGTGATCGACGTGATAGGAACGAGCACGCAATCGTGGGAGGACGCCGCGTCCAACGCCGTGGCAACGGCCAGCAAATCGCTGCGCGATCTGCGCATCGCCGAAGTGTCGAAGCTCGACGTCAAGATCGAGGACGGCAAGGTCGTTGCCTATCGATGCCGCGTGCAGTTGTCGTTCAAATACGAACCCTAGCCGGCGGTCGAGAGGCGGCTTGCCGCGCACGCGGCGGCTATGTCACGTGTCTACGTTGACAAGAAGGGAGCATGGATGAACGCGTGGCCGATCGGAATACTCGCGGCCGGTAGTATCGCCACGGGCGCGCTCGCAGCGGACATTATCGTATCGGCGCAGGACGGAAAGTTCGTCCGTGTGGAGGGCCGCGCCACATTTCCCGAACCCGCGCCGCCGGACAGCCTCGTCGTCATCGATGCGTCGCAATTTCCGCCGAAAGTAAAAAGCACGCTTGAGGGAATCGAGCACACGGTGCAGGGCCCGCCACAGGCGGTCGCGGTAACACCCGATGGCAAGCTCGCGGTCGTCGCAGCGCCGACGCGTTACGACTACGCGGCGAAGAAAGAGCTGTTCGACAATTTCCTGCAGGTCGTCGACATCGAGGCGTCGCCGCCCAAACTCGTCGCGAAGGTCGACGTCGGCGCGCATCCCAACGGGTTGGCGATCAATCGCGACGGCACGCTGTTGTTGGCCGCTGCACATGACGGCGCGGTGAAGGTGCTGGCCATCGAGGGCAAAGATCTGCGGATGCTCGGCGACGTCAAGGTAGGCGAAAAACGACTCTCCGGCATCTCGTTCACGCACGACGGCAAAGCGGCGATCGTTGCGCAGCGCGACGAAAACGGCGCCGCGGTGCTCTCCGTCGACGGAACGACCGTCAAGCTCACGAACGAAAAAATCTCGACGGGCGTCACGCCTTACGCGGTCGATGTGTCGAGCGACGGCAAATGGGCGGTCATCGGCAACACCGGCGTACAGGGGATGGCCGGTCTCACCGGGCGTACCGCGGGCGACGCCGACATCGTTACGCTCGTCGACGTTTCACAGCGTCCATTTCGCGCCGTGCAGCAGATTTCGGTTCCCAACACGCCGGAAGGTGTCGCGATTTCGCCGGACGGGCGTTACGTGGCGGTCTCTTCAATGGCCGGCTCCAATCTGACGCCGGACAATCCGGGCCGCAGCAAGCTCGGCAAGGTCACGCTGTTCGAGATCCGCGACGGCGCGGCGGTCAGAGTCAACGACGTTGAGGGCGGCGAAGCGGCGCAAGGCGTCGTGTTTACGCAGGACAGCCGCTATCTGTTGCTGCAAATGGACGTCGAAAGGGCGATCGGCGTTTATGCCGTGCGCGACGGCAAGTTGGTCGATACCGGCGAGCGTATCAAGCTCGCCGCTGGACCGGTCTCGCTCCGCTCGATGCCCCGCTGACAAAGCGAGACGGCAGTGCCGACAACCGTTGCCACCACGATCGCAGCAGCGCATACGTGTATTGCCGTCGCATCGCGCGTGCTTCCCGCTCGATCATGAAATGGTCGTACGCCGTCCAGAACTTGCGATCCGGCGTATCGTCGTCCAATCTGAATGCCATGGCCGTCACCTCGATAACGATGTGCTCACGCAGGCGTGATTCGCCCGTAAGAGCACGTTATCGAAGCGCGGCAACGCAATCCAATCGTATCGCTGGATCGCATTGATCAGCGCCGGCGATCAAACCTTGACCTGTCTGACTCCAGCAATGTCATCGATTCCTGCTCCTGATGACGGCCAGGCCGAAATCGACCGGCTTGTCGCCGAGCTCGAAAAGGCTGAAGCCTACGAAGTGCG
>DASPYC010000149.1:0-3137 GCA_035636955.1 Casimicrobiaceae bacterium | reverse complement strand
GCTTGCGCTGCGCGGCCATCTGATTCCGGGCCCTCCGATTCGAGCCATGGCGAATGCTGCGACACTGCGAAATGCAAGCTCGCGATCGATGCGCGGCCAACGCGGCATTGCGCTCGTCCTTGTGCTCTGGCTCACGATCCTGCTGACCGTTATCGCCAGCGGTTTCGCGTTCTCGATGCGCAGCGAGGCCATTGCGGCGCGCAACGCCATCTCGCTCGCACAGGCGCGCGCAGCTGCCGACGGCGCCGTCGAACGCACGCTGTTCGAGCTGTCACGTCCCCGGATCGCGGACGCGTGGGTGGCGGACGGAACGCGCCGAATCTGGACCGAGAACGATGTCGAGTTCGACGTTGTGGCGGTCGATGAATCGTCGAAGATCGATCTCAATACCGGGCGGGACGTGTTGCTCAAAGGCCTGCTCACAACCAGCGGCGGGCTTGACGATCAGGCCGCAGCGCGCATCGTCGACGCAATCGCCGATTGGCGCGATCCCGACGATCTCAGGCGGTCGAATGGCGCCGAGGAGGCCGATTATCGGACCGCCAATCTGAAATATGGGCCCGCGAACGCGCCGTTCGAAACGGTCGGCGAGCTCGCGCGCGTACTCGGTGTCACCGCTGAGTTGTACGGACGCATCGCTGAGTCTCTGACCGTCTATTCCCGGCAGCCCGGTATCAACGGGATGACCGCATCGCGCGCGGTCCTGCTCGCCTTGCCGGGCGTCACGCCCGAGGTCGTCGACGATTATCTGGAGCGTCGCCGCGAAGCGAGCGAAAACAAGCTGTCCCCTCCTCCGTTTCCGGCTGCGCAGGCGCTTGGCACAGGCCCAGTCCCGGTATGGCGCGTGCATGCCGAGGCGAAGTTGCCCGATGGTGTAACCTTCGTCCGCGAAGCGGTGCTGCGCCCCGTCAACGATGTACGGCGGCCGCTTGTGGCGCTCGTCTGGACCGAAGGTGCACGCCTTCCCGCAGCGGCGCCCCCGGCCGCTTCGGCGCAGTCTGTTACTCCATTCATGTTGAGACGTTAGGCTCTCCAGCGATGCCCGCCGACCACGAACTCGCTGTACCAGATGCATCCGCGCGCCTTCGCGATTTTGCGCGGCGCCACGGCTTGTTCGGCTTCTGGGCGTGGTGGCTTAAGGAGCTGTCGGGACTCGTCCCAGCCGGTCCACGCGCCGCGGTGCAACGCCGGCGGATGCGTCCTGTGCTTGCATTTGATGGAGACCGTGCGACGTTGTGGCAGCCGCTCATCAAGGACGGCCGCCTTTCGATGGTGGAAACGGCATCGATCGGGCTGTCCGGCGATCCCGGCGCCGTCGCTGCGGAAGGCCGTGCGGCGCTCGCGCAGTGGTCGGGCCGCGCCCCGGGCGCTCCGATCGCGGGACCGAAGCTTGTTGTATCGCTTCCGCAGCGTGCGACGCTCCGCAAGACGCTTGTCCTGCCGACGGCGGTGGAGAATGATCTGCGCCAGGCGCTCGCTTACGACCTTGATCGGCATACGCCGTTCAAGCCGGACGAGGTTTATTTCGACGCCGCGGTCGTCCATCGCGACAATGTGCGCGGCCAGATTCGCGTCGAGTTGGTCGCAGCGCGGCGCTCGCAAGTCGATGCCGCCGTCCAACAAGCGCAGTCGTTCGGCGCAACGGTCGTCGCAGTCGTTCCCGAGCCGCCGAGCTCCGTGTCTGCGTCGCGGCTCAATCTGCTGCCACACGAAATGCGGCAGAACGGCGTGTGGTGGAAGCGCTGGCAATTCTGGCTGCCGATTGCGTTGCTGGCCGGCGTTGCGCTCATCGCAGTGGCCCTTCCGGTGTGGCAGAAGCGTGAATACGTGATTGCGCTGAACGACGTCGCATCGCAAACGTTCCAGCAGGCGGCCGTATCGGAATCGCTGCGAACGCAGCTCGATCGTCAAGTGGGCGATTACAACTTTGCGCTCGAACGAAAATACACGTATCCAAGCACCGTACAGATACTCGATGACGTGACGCGGCTGTTGCCGGACGATACGTGGCTCACGCAGCTCGAGATCAAGACGAACGGACGCGGCAAGGAGGCGCAGCGTGATCTCTTGATTCGTGGCGAGTCGGCCAACGCCGGCCGCCTGGTGACTTTGCTCGAAGATTCGCGGCTGTTTACTCAGGCGGCGCCGCGCTCTCCGACAACGAAGATTCAGCCGGGGCCCGGTGAGATCTTCGACCTCGGCGCGCAGTTGAAACCCATGCCGCAACCGACGCCGCTGCCGCCCGCGATCGTCGAGAAGGCGCCGGTAACGCCTGCAGCAGCCGCCGCAATGGCGACGCCAACGGCGGTCGTCGCGCCCGCGGAATCAGCGACGCCGCCGCTCCGGTCGAGTGCACCGGCGGCTCAAGTGCCCCCCGGAGAAAAATCATGATGCCGGGCTTTATTGCGAAGCTTTCACCGGTCCAGCGGCGCGCGCTGGCGTTGACGCTCTTCGTCGCCGTGGTGGCCGTCGCGTTGTTCGTGCTGCTGGCGCCGGTCATCCTGATGCATCGGCACTACGATCGCGCGATCGCAGAGACGTCCGAGCGTGTCACGCACCTGCGACGCATCGCTGCTCAGGCGCCGGAGCTGCGCCGCGCCCTCGATGCGATGAAGGAGCGCGACGGTCGTCGTTTTTTTCTCAAGAACATGGCGCCTAATCTCGCCGGCGCAGAGTTGCAGGAAATCGTGAAGGCCGCGATCGAAAGCAACGGCGGACGCATCACGACCAGCCAGAACACGTCGCCGCGCGATGACGGGCGCTTCAAGCAGATTGGCGTCAATGTGCAATTCTTCGCCACGACGCCGGCGCTGCAAAAGCTCCTGGCCGCGCTCGAGTCGCAACAACCGTATCTACTAGTCGACAACATCACCGCGCGCCCGCTGAACGCGTTTCGCGGCTTCAAGCCGGGCCCGGGAATGGACCCCGAAGTGAACGTGCAGCTCGACGTCAGCGCTTTCGCATACGCGGACGTGAAGCCCGTCGCCGCATCGACGGCAGCAGCGGGGACCAAATGACGAGGAGAGGATCGATGAACGGAATCGATGCTCGCATGAAGGGCTGGCTGATCTGGGCATTGCCGTTCGCCGTGATCGCGGCGCTCGTCGGCTGGGAGACGGACTGGGGGCATGCACTTA
>DASPYC010000148.1:0-2590 GCA_035636955.1 Casimicrobiaceae bacterium | reverse complement strand
CCGGTGAGTCGACGTCGCCGTTTGCCGTCACCGGCACGCTCACTGCCTGTTTCACCGCACGTATGGTGTCGTACTCCACGGCACCGACAAAGCCGCACTCCCGCGTCCGGCCGTGAACCGACAGCGCCGCGATACCCGCGTTCTCGGCAATGTGTGCAATTCGCACCGCGTTTCGATTCCGGCGGTCCCACCCCGTCCGGATCTTGAGCGTCACTGGTACATCTACCGCAGCGACTACGCGCTCGACGATGGCAGCGACCAGCGACTCGTTCTGCAGCAACGCGGAGCCGGCGGCGACGTTGCAAACCTTCTTCGCCGGACAGCCCATGTTGATGTCGATGATCTGCGCGCCTCGATCGACGTTGTAGCGCGCCGAGTCAGCCATCTGTTGAGGGTCGGCGCCGGCGATCTGCACGACGATCGGCTCGACCTCGCCATCGTGATTCATGCGCCGCTGAGACTTGTCCGTATCTCGCAGCTTCGGATTCGACGCGACCATCTCCGAAACGGCGAGGCCGGCACCAAGCCGCTTGCACAATTGCCGGAATGGCCGGTCGGTCACACCGGCCATAGGGGCGACGACAAGATTGCTCTGGATGTGATACGAGCCGATGTGCACTGCTTGGATCTTTCGCGGAAACTGCGACGGAAGGGAGCGGATTATACCGAGTTTGCGGCGCGGTAGTCAGCGCGTTCGTCGGCTCGATCTTTCAATTAAATTTTCAATGTAGGCCATACAACATAGCGCGCGTGAACATTCGTTTGACCGGCGGCAACGCATCGAGAAGAGTAAGCGCCAACCCGCGCGGCCAGCGCAGCAATGAAACGTCCGCTCCAAAAATCCCGAGCAGACCGTGCGTGAATGCGATGCCGGTCCAACGGTCGGCCGCACGGCGTCGAGAATACGCCGCGAGAAATTGCGGCGCACCAAAACGATCGCGGTCGGCAACGATCGAGCTCGCAAGCAACTCTTGCGCCAGTTCGTACGCGTCGCGAACGCCCAGATTGAAGCCTTGTCCCGCCACGGGGTGCAGCGCTTGCGCTGCGTTTCCGAGAAGAACGGTGCGCTCGCCGGCGATGCGGGTCGCGAATTCAAGCGCCAGCGGGAAGGTGCGGCGATCGCTAACACGAATCCATGGCCCGGCGCAGGGTCCGAAACGCTTGGCGAGGGCAGCCAAGAACGCTTGTTCCGGAAGCGCGACGAGCGCGCTCGCATTTTCCGGTGTTGTCGTCCAAACCAAGCCGTAATGATCCTCTTCGGGCAGGAGCGCCATCGGACCTTCGTCGGTAAAGCGCTCGAACGCGAGTCCACCGTGCGGCCGAACGGACCAGATCCTCGCCACCAGCGCGGCTTGTCGGTAGTCGTGCCTGCGTCGCGCGATGTGGTCCACGACATCGCCGCCACCATCGGCAACCGCGGCCAGACGTGCGCTCCATTCGACTGCGGCGCCATTGCGCTCACCGATGACATGGGCGGATTCCGCCGTCGCGCTCACGCGCGTCACACCGACACCATGCTCGACCGAGATCCCCGCACTCCCAAGCGCTGAGTCCAGCGCATGTTGCAGCGCGCGATAGCTGACCACATAGCCGAGCGCATCGACGCCATGATCGCGAGCATGAAGCCGCGCGCGCCCAAACCCGCCGCGCTGCGAAATGTCGATGGCCGTGATGGGCGTTACGGCGCCCGCTGTCGCCGTAACTCCGCTCCAGACACCGAGCCGCTCGAAGACAAGCCTGGTCCCGTGAGATAACGCAAGCGAGCGGTCGCTTCGTGCAATGCTGCCGGCAGGTCGGGCGTCGAGCGCGACGACGTCGAGATCGCTGTCGAAAAGCGCCAGCGCAAGCGTTGCGCCGACAGGGCCCGCGCCGACGATGACCAGATCGTGCAACATGGGACTGGGTCGACGTAGGAAGCAACCGCCGAGTCAGCGCGCGCAAGCGGCTTCGATGTCGGCGACGGTCTTCGGGGTCGAGCCGGTCAGATTTTCGTTTCCGGCGGCAGTCACCAGAACATCGTCCTCGATCCGCACCCCGATGTCCCAGAATTCCTCGGGCACCTTGTCGGCCGGACGGATATAACAGCCGGGCTCGACCGTGAGAACCATGCCGGGCTCGAGCGGGCGCGATTCTCCGTCGATCCGGTACAAGCCGACATCGTGCACGTCGAGCCCGAGCCAGTGCCCGGCGCGATGCATATAGAACTGCTTGTATGCGCCGGACTCGAGCACGCCCTCGAGGGTTCCCTCGCACAGCTTGAGATCGATCAAACCCTGCGCGAGCACGCGCTCGGCTACCTTGTGATAGTCGTGAAACATCCGGCCCGGCTGGACGGCGTCGATGCACGCGAGCTGTGCCGCGAGCACCAGCTCATAAATCGCTTTTTGCTCGCCGTTGAATTTTCCGCCTACTGGAAACGTGCGCGTGATGTCCGACGCGTAGCCGTCAACCTCGCAGCCGGCGTCGATCAGAAGCAGGTCGTTCGCCTGCGCCTGGCGATTATTGTCTCGATAGTGCAGGACGCACGCGTTGGGTCCTGACGCGACGATCGAGGGATACGCGACCGCCTGCGCGCCGGAGCGCAAGAATT
>DASPYC010000147.1:0-8496 GCA_035636955.1 Casimicrobiaceae bacterium | reverse complement strand
CTACGTCACGCATGATCAAGCGGAAGCGATGGCGGTATCGGACCGGATCATCGTGATGAACAAGGCGGTGATCGCGCAAGAAGGCGCACCGCGCGAGCTCTACGAGCAGCCGCGTGATCCCTTCGTCGCCGGCTTCATGGGTGATGCCAATCGCGTCCATGGAACGATGACACGACGCGACGCGACCTATGGCGATGTCACCCTCGGCGCCGTCACGCTATCGCTTCCTCATCGCGGTCTTCCCGACGGCGCAGTGGAGGTCTCGATTCGACCCGAGGCGATCGAAATACGCAACAGTGGGGACGCACCGCTCAACGGTCATGTGCGCAAGGTCTCGTATCTTGGCGGCTTGATGGAATATTCGCTCGATACCGATATCGGCGAGCTGTTCGTCATCTCGACGGCGGTCGAGCGTCCGTTCACTGCGGGCAGCGAGGTCGGTGTTGCGCTGGCGAACCACGGTGTCGTCGTCATTCCACCGGCTCCCGGATGACCGCAAGCGATATTCGCACGCGCGCTGAGTTTGCGGGGACGCTGGCGCGCACGGCGGGAGCGCTTGCGCAGCGGTATTTTCTCGGCGAGCTGGCGTTCGCGATCGAATCGAAGGGCGAGCGTCAGGACTGGGTGAGCGCTGCCGATTACGCCGTTGAGTGCCACGTGCGCGACGCGCTGGCGGCGCGATTTCCGCAGGATTCGATCCTTGCCGAGGAAGCCGGTGGCACGGTCTCCGATCGCGTGTGGGTCGTCGACCCGATCGACGGCACGTTGAATTTTGTCCACGGCATGCGTTATTGGTGCGTGTCGATTGCTTACGTTGAACGAGGCGTGCGCCGCGTCGGCACGATCTACGATCCGTCGCTCGACGAACTGTTTGTCGGCGCGTCCGGCGAGGGTGCGCGCTGCAACGGAGCGCCGCTGCGCGTCTCCGCGTGTGCATCGCTCGACGAGGCGTTGATCTCGCAAGGCTATGTGCATCGTCACGATCTCGAAACGCATCTCGCGTTGCGCGGAGCGCTGCTTGCCGGCGGTGCTGCTGTGAAGGACCCCGGCGCGGGCGCATTGATGCTCGCGCACGTTGCGGCCGGCCGCTTCGACGGCTTCTACGAACCGCACATGCATCCGTGGGACGCTTCGGCGGGATTGCTGCTGATCGAGGAAGCGGGCGGTCGCGTGGCGCCGTACCCCGGCGTTGATGGGCTCGCGGCGGGCGGCGAAGTGCTTGCGTCCACTCCGGCGATTTACGATCGACTGATCGAACTGGTCAAGGCAAACCGCAGAACACCGGACCTTCGATGATCCATCCCTCGCCGAGCATGTCGCCGATTTCGCTGTGACTCGTCGAATAGCGGTGGCTCGCCTGGCCGCCCTTGCCGTTGTTGTAGAGACGAATGACCGGCACGCGGTCGGCAGGGCACACTTCATTCACCGGTGCATCGGCGTTGAATGCCAGACCTTCAAACATCCAGAATGGGTTGGCCTTGACCTTCGCGCATTCGTCGGCATTGATCGTGAAGAAATGCGAGTTCGGTCCGATGCCCGGCGTGCCGAAGAAGCGGCAGGCGACAAAGCCGCGAGGATCGCCGACCGGGCGCACCTTGAAGTCGAAGTGCGTTCGCGTCCATCCAGGCACGATCACGCCCGCATCGAGCATCGCCGCTTCCGCCGGTTCAGTCGTGAAGAAATAGTGATCGAGCGACGCGTTGTAATACTCGACGGCGATGCGCTCATCCGCTGCGGCAGGTGACGGCGCGATGTAATCCTGCTCGAGAACGTCGGGCCCGCCCCCCGCGACGCCGGTCATGCGAGCACTCCGAGCGCGAGCCACCGGATCGCCGGACAACTGACCGGCGAGAAAGGCAAGCGACCACGTGAAGATGTCGTCGGAGAAAGCGCGATCGAAGCCGTGCTCTACACCCTGCAACGCGACGAGCTCGTGCGTATTGATCAATCGATGGATACCGTCGCGCGTAGGACCGATGGGCGCAGTGGTGTCGGCCGTGCCGCTGATTGCCAGGAACGGCAGCAGCACATTCTGGAGTCCCCCTTGGTCACGCCCAAACGCGGGAAAGAACGATTGCCCGAAATACGGTACGTATCCGACCGCGGCCTTGATACGTGGATCGAACAAGACCGGCTTGGACGCAAGTCCGAGCGTCGTCGTCAGGCTCGCCCCACCGAGCAGCAGCACCGACTCACCTCCGAGGCTGCCGCCGAACGCGCCGATGCGGTTCGGATCGATGCGCGAGGTCCAGTCCGGCCTCGCCAGAAACACATCGAGCGTCGCTTTCAATTCGAGCGGACGCAATGCCTGCATCGCGATGAAGTCCTTGTAATGCAGCAGCGCATAACTCAAATCGGAAAAGTTCTCGATCGTGATATCGGCGATGCGCTGGTCGCCATGAAACGGCGACACGACGACATAACCCCAGCTCGCGAAGACTTTGATCGCATCGATATAGTCGCTGGCGATCGGGCTGCCGGAGAGACCGTGCGAAAACAGCAGGACCGGAAAAAGCGTCGTCGCGTCGGGCCACACCAGCGTATCGGTCCCCTGTTGCATGTGGGGAATGGTCGTTCCTGTCGGCAATAGATAGTCAGGTCGTGGGTTGTTGCTCGATGTCGGATAACAAATCAGCGAGACGACGTCGATCGCGGCGCCTGCGAAGCGTCCGTACAGCTCCGAATCGGCCGGAATCGGTACCGAAATGTAAAACGCGCGTGCGGGATCGGACAGCAAATTGGTCACGTAGCGAGGCCGATTGCCGTCAGGAATCCCATTCCAGTAAGGTTCCACCGATTCGCCCGGCAGTAGGCGCGTGAAATCCTGGCTTAGATTGCTGCAAGCGACGGGATAAGGTCCGATGCCGAACGGCGGCAGCGTGGCGAGCGAATCGGCGCCTCGTGCAGCCATGCTGACGAACGCCGAGACGAACAACAGCATCGACAGCAGTGCACGGGTGGACGGGATTGACATGAAAGTCTGCGAGTTTAGGGACGAAGCATCGTGCGTCAATCGAATGCTGTCTGCAGTCGGATGCAGCCGGCTCGCGCCGTCAGTGCTCATCCGACAACGGCGCATTTGACATTTCGGTTGACCACCAGTGCGTTACCGCGGACGGCCGCGGTCTCGCCCCTGCCTTAGAACTGATCGGCGGTCAGCGCCAGCGCGGCGTCGCTGCCCTCGGTGATCGATTGTGCGAGCGCTTCGGCCTGTGGCAACAGCACTTCCGCGTAGAAGCGCGCGGTCGTGATCTTGGCGTGGAGGAAATCGCCATCGCCCGCCCCGCCGGACAGCCGTTCGCTTGCGATGAGCGCGCCGCGTCCTAGCTGCCAGCCGCCGACCAGCAATCCCCACAACTTGAGATACGGTACGGCCGCTGCGTGCGCAGCGCGCACGTTCTTTCCATACTCCGGCACCAGCCAATCGATCGCGCCTTGCAAAGCGGCCGTTGCGGCGGCGAGTCGCACGCCGATCGACTGCAGTTCGGGTTCGCGATGCGACGCCAGCCGCGCCGCCACCTTGTCGATGTCGTCCGCGACCGCACGCGCCGTGGCGCCGCCATCGCGCGCCGTCTTGCGGCCGATCAGATCGTTCGCCTGAATGCCCGTCGTACCTTCGTAGATCGTGATGATGCGAGCGTCGCGATAATGCTGGGCGGCGCCGGTCTCTTCGATGAATCCCATGCCGCCGTGGACTTGCACGCCGAGATAGGTCACTTCCTGCGCCGTCTCCGTCGACCATCCCTTGACGATCGGTATCATTAAATCGGCGAACCCCTGATGCCGCTTACGCGCATCGCTGTCCGGATGCCGGCGCGCGTTGTCCAATGCCGCCGCCGTCACGTACGCGACAGCGCGCATCGCTTCCGTGTTGGCGCGCATCGTCATCAGCATCCGGCGAATGTCGGGATGCTCGATGATGGTCCCCGAAGCGTTGTCGAGACCCACCGGCTTACCCTGCACGCGATCGCGCGCAAACGCGACCGCGCGCTGGTACGCGCGTTCTGAAATGCCGACGCCCTCGACGCCAACTGAAAAGCGCGCGAGGTTCATCATGATGAACATATATTCGAGCCCGCGGTTCTCCTCGCCGATCAGATAGCCGACCGCACCGCTCTTGTCGCCATACGCAAGCACGGCTGTGGGACTCGCATGGATGCCGAGCTTATGCTCGAGTGATACGCATTGCACATCGTTGCGCGCGCCGAGCGAACCGTCCGCGTTCACCAGAATTTTCGGCACGATGAAAAGTGAAATGCCTTTGACGCCCTCCGGCGCGTTGGGGGTTCGCGCCAGCACCATATGAATAATGTTTTCGGTGTAATCGTGCTCGCCGTAGGTGATGAAGATCTTCTGGCCGTATAGCTTATATGTGCCATCGCCTTGCGGCACTGCCCGTGTGCGTACGGCAGCCAGATCGGAGCCGGCCTGCGGCTCGGTCAAATTCATCGTCCCCGTCCAAGTGCCGTCGACCATCTTCGGCAGGAACGTCGCCTTCTGTTCTGGCGTGGCACAAAGCTCCAACGCCTCGATCGCGCCTTGGGTGAGCAACGGACACAAATCGAACGCCATGTTGGCCGAGTGCCACATCTCCTCGACGGGGGTCGCAACCAGCTGCGGCAATCCCTGTCCGCCATATTTCGGGTTCTTGGTGAGCCCGTTCCAGCCGTTCGCGATGAACTGCTGATACGCGTCCTTGAAACCCGCCGGCGTCTTCACGCTGCCGTCGGGCAGGCGGGTCGCGCCTTCGCGATCGCCGGGAGAGTTCAATGGATCGAGCACGTTCGTCGCGAACTTTGCGGCCTCCTCGAGAATCGCGGCGACCGTATCCGGCGCGGCTTCCTCGAAGCCCGGCAGCGACGCGACTTGCGCGAGACCGGCGAGCTCGTTTAGCACGAACGTCATTTCCTGCAGCGGGGCGTGGTAGGTGCTCATGGGATCAGCGCTATTCGACGACGACAGAATAGCGTAACCGATCGCGTTAGGCGGCGCGCTCTAAAATCGTTCCGCCAGCCGAACGATCAATTCACTGCATTTGACGGCGCAGAATGTCCTGCAGCTCGATTTCGGGGACGGGTCGGCTTATCAGATAGCCCTGCATCTCGTCACATCGCAACAGTCGCAGAATCTTTGCCTGGTCTTCCGTTTCGACGCCTTCGGCGACCACTTTCAGTCGCAACGAATGCGCAAGCGAGATCATCGTCGAGACCAGCGTCATCGTATCCGGGTCGTCCACCATGGCCATGATGAACGAACGGTCGATCTTAAGTGCGTGGACCGGCAGCTTTGCCAGATATGCCAGTGACGAATACCCGGTGCCGAAATCGTCGATTGCGATGTTGATCCCCATGTCGCGAATGGCTCTGAGCTTTGCGACCGTAGAATCGATATCGTCCATGATGACGCTTTCGGTAATCTCGATACCGATGACCGGCGACTCGCCAGTTTGGCCGATGGCGCTACGGACGATTTCGATGAAATCGCGGTGTCGAAGCTGAATCGCCGAAACGTTCACCGCTATACGCGGCGCCAACAAGTTCTGTGCAAGCCAGCGGTGATGATCCGCGACCGCCTGCCGCAACGCCCAGGCGCCGACGTCCAGAATCATTCCTGTTTCCTCGAGCAGCGAAATGAATTTCACCGGCGGCAGCAGTCCAAGCTCGGCGCTTTGCCAACGCATCAGCGCTTCGACGCCCACGATGCGCCGTGTCTCGACGTCAACCGTGGGCTGATAGTGAAGGACGAACTCGCTCTTCTCGAGCGCATGCCGCAGCTTGTTCTCGAACGTCAGATGACCCGCGACCCGGTCGCTCATTTCCTGCGTATAAAACAAGTATCGTTCTCCCGTGGCCTTCGCCCTGTTGAGTGCAGCTTCGGCGTTCTTCAGCAGGGACTCGGCGTTGTCTGCGTCCCCCGGAAACACCGCGATCCCGAACTTCGCGGTAATGTCTAGCTCGATATCGCCCACGCGATACGAACAATTCAATATCTCACGATTTCGTTGCTCCAACATCCGCGCGACGTTGTCTTCGGATTTAATATCGGTCAGCAGAATCGCAAACTGGTCGCCGACGAGCCTTGCCGCAAGCTTCGGGTCCGACGCCATGCGCGCGCATCGTGCGCCTATCTGCTTCAGCAACTCGTCGCAGCTCCGTCGTCCCAGCGTGTCGTGGATTGCGTGGAAACGCTCGACGTCGACAAGGATGACGGCAAGCTGGGTCTTGTCCCGGATTGCGGCCGCAAGGTATTGGTTCAGTCGCTCTTCGAACAACTGGCGATTCGGCAATTCCGTAAGCGAATCGTAAAGGGCGAGGTAGTCGAGTCGCTCCGCCTTATCGATGTGATCGAGTGCGAACGCAATGTCGCCGCCCAGCTCGTGCAACAGCCTCATCTCCGCCGCGTCGAAGAATCCGATCTCCGTGGCATAGAGCGCCAACACGCCCACCGCTTCATCTGCAATCAGCAGCGGCAACATCACAAGGGAATGCAAGCCGCGCTCTTGGGCTTGCTTGCGAAGCTTGATGCGCGGGTCGCCCGTCATGTCCTCGACCATCATCGCTTTGCGCTCTCGGACCGTCTGTCCCGCGAGACCGCGGCCGTCGGGCCTATCGGGGTCGAGTCCCAGCGGCATCAATTTCAAATAGTCCTCATCGGTGCCTTGCCATGCAACCGGCTTGACTTGTCTTGTCTCCTTGTCGACCATGCCGATCCAAGCGATCTCGAATCCGCCTGCCTCCACGGCAATGCGGCATGCTTCACGGTAGAGCTCTTCGCGATCTCTTACCCGAACGATCAGCGTGTTGATGCCGCTCAAGACCGCGTGAACACGATTGAGATGACGGATATTCGTCTCCGCGCGTTTCCGCTCGGTGACGTCTTGCAGCGTGCTGAACCATCGCATTCCGCGGTTCGCATCGAAGTATCCGGGAATCGGCTCGACCGCCTGGCGCACCTGGATCCACGCCCCGTCGGCGCGACGCAGGCGATATTCGAGGTCGGTACGCGCACCTGTCACACGCGCTTCGAGCGCTTTCGCACGAAACATTGCGCGATCGGTGGGGTGCAGTATGTCGAGCCACTCGCGCGTGCTTTGCAGCATATGAGAAGGATCGACTCCGATGAGATCCGGCAGCGTCTCCGACCAGCTTTCGAATGATCCATCCGGCCGCGTGATGACGTGAGCGAGCTTCGCCATCCGTTGAGCGTGATGTAGACCCGCTTCGCGCTCTTGCAACGCCCTCGCTAACTTCGCTTGTCCCGCCTCGACGTGAAGCCGGCCCGTGATGTCGATTGGACATACAAAGCGCGCACGTCGCCCTTTGTAAACGATCTCGTGCGAAATGCTCTCCACATAGATGGTGGTGCCATCCTTCTTCCGATGCCGCCAAATACTGGAATTGAAATTCTCTGGCTGATGCGCGCGCACCGACGCGTGCATACGCGGAATGTCTTCCGGCGGCCGGATATCGCGCATCGTTAACGCGAGGAACTCTTCGCGCGAATAACCGTACTTGTGGCAGGCAACTTCGTTGATGTCGAGAAAGCCCAGCGTTTCGAGATCGTAGACCCAAAGAGGCAGCGGATTGTTTTTAAATAGGAGCTCGAACGTGGTGTCGACGTCGGGACGCTCCTTCGTCCACTTGCGGCGCATCGTGGAGGCCGTCGCGTGAAGTGACACCTTCAAATGGCGCTCCGCAATGAGGTGCTGAGAGATGATCTAAGTAGACGGCGTAGAGTCCGCAAGCCAAAAGCGTATGCACAGCGTGCTGAACATGCTGTGGTGTGCAACGCAAGTTGGATCGCGTTCGTGGTCTCTCTCCGTCGAAGTTGCATGTTCTACCGCAAAAAAGCGAGCGCGATACTGACGTGCCGCGTCCGTCGGGTGACGAGGTCGGGGAAAGAATGCAGCCGAACCCTTTAGCCGACAGGCCTTGGGTTTCTACTGCAATAGCTATGCCGCGGAGAGCGGGTGGACGCGCTAGGGGTTCGACAACTTCGCGGTGAGCTCGGGAATGATCTCGAACAAGTCGCCCACAAGCCCGTAGTCGGCGATCTGAAAGATCGGAGCCTCGGGGTCTTTGTTGATGGCAACGATCACCTTGCTGTCCTTCATTCCGGCGAGATGCTGAATCGCACCCGAGATGCCGATTGCGATATACAAATCCGGCGCAACGATCTTGCCGGTTTGACCCACTTGATAATCGTTAGGGACATAGCCCGCGTCGACCGCCGCGCGCGAGGCGCCGATCGCAGCATTCAACTTGTCGGCGAGCGCTTCCAATAGCTTGAAGTTGTCGCCGCTACCGAGGCCACGTCCACCCGAGATCACGATGCGCGCACTGGTGAGCTCGGGTCGCTCCGATGTCGTCAGCTCTTCGGCTACGACCTTGGAAGTCGCGATTTCGGGTTGGGCCGGAACGGATTCGACATTGGCCGTGCCCCCGCTGCCCGCCGATTCAAACGCCGTCGTGCGAACCGTGATGATCTTGATGGCGT
>DASPYC010000146.1:0-2863 GCA_035636955.1 Casimicrobiaceae bacterium | reverse complement strand
CTGCAGCAGCGGATTCAGGTCCTGACCTTCCGGCGCGGCCGGCATCAGCCGCGCGAACGGATTCGACGTCAGCAACAGGAAAAGCAAGAATCCGACGGCGATGAGTCCCATGATCGCCAGCACGCGCGCGACGACGGCCGCTGGCAGATTGCGCGAAAACAGCGTCACGGCGCCAGCCCAGCCGGTGAGCATCAACAACCACAGCAGCAGCGAGCCTTCGTGCGATCCCCACGTCGCCGCGAAACGATAATACGAAGGCAGTTTCGAATTCGAATGCAGCGCGACGTTTTCCACCGAAAAATCGCTGGTGAGAAAGCTCCACGCGAGACAGCCGAACGCGAAGGCTACGAGCAGGAACAGCATCCGTGCTGCCGAGCGCGCCGTCGCCATCAAAGCAAAGTCGTTACGCGATGCGCCGATGAGCGGCAACGTTCCCAACGCCAGCGCGGCAAGGAGCGCGACGATCAACGCGAAGTTGCCGAGCTCGGGAATCATCGCGGATCGCCTTGCGATTGCAGGCTCGGCATCGTCGTGCCTTTACGGGCGCGATCGAGCGCGTCCTTTGCTTCGGGCGGCATGTAGTTTTCGTCATGCTTCGCCAATACTTCGGTTGCGCGAAACGTCCCATCCGGACCGAGCGTGCCCTGCGCGACGACGCCTTTGCCTTCGCGGAACAAGTCGGGAAGCAATCCGACGTAGACGACGGCAATCGTCTTTGCGGTATCGGTTACGCGAAAGCGCACGATCAGCGAATCGGTGTCGCGGGTCAGGCTGCCCTGTTCGACGAGTCCGCCGATGCGAAATGCACGACCGTGCGGTGCCTCCTGTGCGACGACTTGCGTGGGCGTGAAGAAGAACACGAGATTCGACTGGAACGCGTTCAGCACGAGCGCGGCTGCAACGCCAAGAACGACGACGCCGGCGCCAATCCATGCGAACCGCTTATGCCGAGGCTTCACGCTTTCATGCCATCCCTGCCGGATCGAGCGACGAGCGCGTCGTGACCGGCATTTCCGGCTCCGCAAGCTTCGCTTCGACGAGCGTTCGACGCCGGTGCGCGCGGAGCATCAAGAGCTCAACCGCAATGACAAGCGCGGTGACGCCATATGCCATCCAGACGTACCAGCCGTAGCCGCCCATTGCAAGAAATGCGCTCATACAACGAGCCTTCGCACCTCAGGCAAATGCGACAGCCACAATGCGCCGCGCTCGCGTTCGACGATGATCGCGCGCACGCGAATCAGCGCGACGGCAATTGCGTAGGCCCATGCCGCGAGCGTCATCAGCAGAAGCGCGGTGACCATGATCGACGCCATCTTCGGCGCGGCGGTCATACTGATCGTTGATCCTTGGTGCAACGTGTTCCACCATTGCACCGAGAAATAAATGATCGGTACATTGACGGCACCGACCAAAGTCAGTACCGAGCACGCCTTGTCGGCGCGGCGCGGGTCGTCGGCCACATTGCGCAACGCAATCACGCCCAGATATAGAAAGAGGAGGATCAATTCCGACGTCATCCGCGCATCCCATGCCCAATACGTTCCCCACGTCGGACAGCCCCAAAAGGCACCGGTCCACAGCGCGATGAAGGTCATCAATGCGCCGGTGGGCGCGAGCGCCTGCGCCATCATCGCGGACAGCCGCGTGTTGTAACCGAGCGCCAGCGCACTCCAGAACGCCATCACGAGATAAATGAACATCGACATCCACGCAGCCGGAACATGGATGAAGATGATGCGATACGCGTCTCCCTGCTGTGCGTCGGTCGGCGCAACGACAAGGCTGATCCATAGCCCGACGAGCGCCAATGCCGCCGCCGCAGCCGCAAACCACGGCGCCATGCGACCCGCAACCGGGTAGAACGCCGGTGGCGAAGCGTAGAGGAACCAGTTGGCGGACATGGTGATGTAGATCAACAACCTTTCAATCGAGCGCCACGCGGACTGCAGCAGCCGCTGCGAACGGCGCGCCGACCAGCGCGACCAACAACCCTGCGCCGAGCAGCGACAAGTGCGGCCCTGGACTCAAGCCCACTCTCACTGCGTCAACGGATCCAGCGCCGAAGATCAGGACTGGCACGTACAGCGGCAGCACCAGCAACGCCAGCAAGCTGCCGCCGCCACGCAAGCCGAGCGTCAAGGCCGCTCCAATGCCGCCCAACAATGAAAGAATCGGCGTGCCGATCAACAATGCCGCCGTCAAAACCCACATCGCATCCCTTTCGAGCGCGTATTGCGCCGACAACAGCGGCGCCAGCAGCACGATGGGCAGGCCTGTCGTGAGCCAGTGTGCAGCTATTTTACCGGACACGAGCGCCGGAAGTGGCCACGGCGACAGTGCAATTTGCTCGAGTGTGCCGTCGGTATGGTCGACGGCGAAGAGGCGCGACAGCGAGAGCAGCGAAGCGAGCAGTGCGGCGACCCACAATACGCCCGGACCGATCGCCGCGAGAAGACTGCGCTCAGGCGTTGTTGCGAGCGGGAACAACGTGACCACGATCACGTAGAACAGGAGCTGAATCCCAAGTTCCGTTTTGGATCGTAACGAAATTTTAAAATCGCGAGCAAGCGCCCACGCGACCGCCGGCAAGACTGCGCCTTGAGATGATGACGCCGAGGCGGATTCGATCGATGCGGCCATGGCGCCTCAGGCGAGCGCCAGGCTGGCGAACGTTGGAATGGAAAGCGGCTGATGCGTCGCGACGATTGCGCAGCCGCCGGTGTCGAGATGTTGGCACAACAGCGTCGTCAGCAGTGCGATGCCGTCGCTGTCGAGACCGGTCGTGGGCTCGTCGAGAATCCATATCGGCTTCTCGAGGAGGGCGAGACGGGCGAGACCGATGCGCCGCCGCTGTCCCTGA
>DASPYC010000145.1:0-4288 GCA_035636955.1 Casimicrobiaceae bacterium | reverse complement strand
GACTGGTCGCGTCAAAGTTTTTGCCAGCAACGAAGCAGGACGTGAGTTCGTCATCGATTTTCACGGCCCCGGTGAGTACGTCGGCGAAATGTCGCTCGATGGGGCGCGGCGCTCGGCATCGGTGATCACCGTCGAGCCGACGACTTGCGCCGTCGTCAATCGTTCGCATTTTCGCGACTTCATCCTGGCGCATCCCGATTTTGCTCTCCACCTGATCGAGCGCTTGATTCATCGCGTGCGCGTGACGACGGGCAATCTGAAGAGCCTTGCGCTCTCCGACGTCTACGGTCGTCTCGTGCGACTGCTGAACGCGCTCGCGCAATCGGCCGATGGCAAGCAGATCGTGCCGGAGAAGTTGACGCAGCAGGACATCGCTGACCGCATCGGCGCATCGCGCGACATGATCGGCAAGTTGATGAAAGACTTGATCGCGGGCGGCTATCTCGCCGTCGAAGATCGCACGATCACAATCCTGAAGAAGCTTCCCACCGGTTGGTAGCCGGCATGCCGCATTTCTGAGTTGCGCGAATATTCGCGAATATGACGTCGGAATTTTCGGCTTCGCGCAGACGCTCCGCTGCCTTACTGTGGCAACCAATCGGCGCTGTAATGGAAACAAGCCGAGCCAAGGCCCGGGGGGAACCGCAATTCAGGAGAGCGACATGAAGACCTTCACCCAACGCAAGCAAGAACTCCGCCTCGCACACCAACTCCGCGTACTCGCCATCATCGTCGTATTGGGCGGCATCGTCGCGGTCGGCGGATACATGCCCCTCGTGCATCATGCCGATGCAGCGGCGGCAACGAGCGAAACCGTTGTCAACCAGCCCGCCGACTATTTCCCCGCGCAATTCCCCGCGCCCAAAGGCGAACCGGAAGCGCACGTCGAAGCGTTCTAGAGGTTCCACAACGCGAAAAGCAGGTTCCTCGGACGATAGAACTTGTCCTCGGAATGACGAAACGAATGTGTCATCCCGAGCGCAGCCAGGGGACCTGCTTTTACAGCTCCATTACGTATCGATTCCGCCGAAGGCGACGTATTTCACTTCGACGAACTCTTCGATACCGTACTTCGACCCTTCGCGGCCCAGGCCCGACTGCTTGACGCCGCCGAAGGGTGCGACCTCGGTGGTGATGAGTCCGCTGTTGACGCCGACCATTCCGTATTCGAGCGCTTCGGCCACGCGCCAAACCCGCCCGATGTCGCGTGAGTAGAAATACGACGCGAGACCGAACTCCGTTCGATTGGCCAGCTCGACGACTTCCGCGTCGGTCTTGAAGCGAATCAGCGGCGCGACGGGGCCGAAGGTCTCTTCCCGAAAAATTTTCATCTCCGGCGTCACGTTGGTCAGCACCGTCGGCTCGTAAAACGTGCCGCCGAGTGCGTGGCGCCTGCCGCCGACGGCGACTTTGGCGCCGCGGGTGGTCGCGTCGCTTACATGCTCCTCGACCTTGTCGACCGCCGCGGCGTTGATCAAAGGGCCCTGCGCGACGCCGGGTTCCGTTCCCGGCCCGACCTTGAGCGCGCGCACGCGTTCGGCGAGCTTCTGCACGAACGCGTCGTAAACCGCTTCGTGCACAAAAAACCGATTGGCGCAGACGCACGTCTGACCGCTGTTACGGTACTTGGAAACGATTGCGCCTTCCGCTGCGGCGTCGAGATCGGCGTCGTCGAAGACGATGAACGGCGCGTTGCCGCCGAGCTCGAGCGAGATTTTCTTGACTGTGGGCGCCACCTGTTGCATCAGCAGGCGTCCGATCTCGGTCGACCCGGTGAACGAGAGCTTTCGTACCGTCGGGTTAGCGCACATCTCGGCGCCGATCGCCGATGCCTTGCCGGTGACGATATTGAGCACGCCAGGCGGAAAGCCCGCGCGATGCGCAAGCTCGGCCAGCGCCAGCGCCGAATACGGTGTTGCCTCTGCGGGTTTGATGACGACCGTGCAACCGGCGGCAAGCGCGGGCGACACCTTGCGGGTGATCATCGACGTCGGAAAGTTCCACGGCGTGATCGCGGCGCACACACCGACGGGCTGCTTGATCACCACCAACCGGCGATCGTTGCCGATCGTCGGGATGACGTCGCCGTAAATGCGCTTCGCCTCCTCCGCAAACCACTCGATGTACGCCGCGCCGATCGTGACTTCGCCTTTGGCCTCGGCGAGCGGCTTGCCCTGTTCCGTCGTCAGAATCAACGCCAGATCGTCGACGTTCGCGAGCATCAGATCATTCCACTTGCGCAAGATCGTCGAGCGCTCTTTCGCAGTCTTTGCGCGCCACGCCGGCCATGCGCGTTCCGCTGCCTCGATTGCGCGGCGCGTTTCTTCGCGGAGGAACACCGGTACTGTTCCAATCGGGCGTCCGGTCGCGGGATTGACGACCGCATGCGTTGCGCCGCTGTCGGCATCGGTCCACTTGCCGTCGACGTAGCACTGCTGGCGGAGCAGCGTGGGGTCCTTCAACATGGAAATGCGTTCGATCGTATCGGGTGCCATGAGTGCTCCTTTGGGACCTCCCATTTTAGTGGATCGCCGCGATACGAGCGCCGCCGGGCCGTCCCAAGGCGCGAGTTACTCCCCCTTTGCGGCAGAGGGCGGAGCGTAGCGGCGACAGCCACGCGGGGGTCCAACGACCTAGGTTCGGTCAGACGCGTCCGTTGCTCTTGACCGTGACCAAAAGGACGCCCGCGAGGACGAGCGCCGCGCCCATCAGCTGCAACGCATGGACCGACTCGCCGAGAATCACCGCGCCCAGTCCGATCGTGAATACGGGGCCGAGCGAGCCGACGAGCGAGGCGTTATTGGCACCCATCCGGCGGATCGACTCGGCGATCAGCCACGTCGGCAGCACGGTCGAGAACACCGCCATCGCGAGCGCGAGTTGATGAATCGACATCGGGACATCGAGCGCCGCCAACGGCCGCGTCACCGCGAAATGGATCAGCACGCACATGGTCGACGCGAGCATCGCCCAGGCGATGAAGCGCGATGATCCGAGCCGGCCGATGACACCGGTCGCGCCGACGAGGTAGACAGCGTAGGCGATGGCGCTTACGAAAACCAGTGCACCGCCCAGCATCGTCCCGCGAATATCGCCGCCAACGCGCAAATCCTGCCATAGCACGAATGCGATGCCGGCATACGACAGCACCAATGCGATCACCGCGCGCCGCGTGATCGGCTTCTTCAGGAGCAGCGCAGAAAGCACGACGACGATCGTCGGATTGAGGAACAACACGAGCCGTTCCAGCGCGGCGGTGATGTATTGCAGACCGAGAAAGTCGAGAAAACTCGCAAAGTAGTAACCGAGAAAACCCAGCCACGCGATCGCCCGCCAATCAGCCGCCGTCAAGGGCCGCGTCGATGGCGTTCGGCCGGAAAACCACGCCATCGCAATGAAGAACGGCGCCGAATAGAGCATCCGCAACGTGAGCAGCGTGACGGGATCGATCGACGTCCACGCATAGGCGAGCTTGATCAGAATCGCCTTGAACGAAAAACCGAGCACGCCGACGACCGCGCAGAGCGGCCCGACCCATCTCGTCATGCCCAGTTTACGAGGCCAGCATAGGCGGTCACGACGATGATGACGCCGAAGGCGATCCGATACCACGCGAACGGTACGAAATCGTTGCGGCTGACGTAGCGGAGCAGCCAGCGGACGCACAGGAATGCCGACACGAATGCGGCCACGAAGCCGATTCCGAATGCCGGAATGTCGGTTGCGGTGAGCAGATCACGATTCTTCACGAATTCGTAGGCGCACGCAGCGAAAAGCGTCGGGATCGCGAGAAAGAACGAGAACTCGGTCGCCGCGCGCCGCGACAAGCCGAACAACATGCCGCCGATGATCGTTGCGCCCGAGCGCGACGTGCCGGGAATCAACGCCAGCGCCTGCGCGCATCCCACCTTGAGCGCGTCGGTCCAGCGCATCGCGTCGACATCGTCGATACGAACATCACCCGGCCGGCTCTTCTGTCGCCGTTCGGCCCACAGAATGATGAACGCGCCGACGATGAACGCGACCGCGACCGGCACCGGCGCGAACAGCACCGACTTGATCAGCTTGCTAAATAACAGACCCAGAGCCGCGGCAGGCAGAAACGCGATTGCCAGATTCACCGCGAATCGTTGCGCCGTGCGATCGCTCAACAATCCACGCAACACGCGCACGAGCTTCGCGCGGAATTCCCAGCACACGGCGAGGATCGCGCCCGCCTGGATCACGATCTCGAAAACCTTTGCTCGATCGCCGGTGTAATTCAGCAACGAGCCGGCGACGATCAGGT
>DASPYC010000144.1:0-7260 GCA_035636955.1 Casimicrobiaceae bacterium | reverse complement strand
GACGGAGACCTTCAAGGCGGCGGCATGATGCGCACGCAGATTCCGAAGTTCCGCTTGCCCGACAGCGTGATCGATGAGGAAGTCGGCTACATTCTGGATCAAGGAATAGACTTTCGCGGCGGCACACGCGTCGACTCGATGCGCGCGTTGCTCGAGCAAAAGTTCGATGCAGTGTTTGTCGGCAGCGGCGCGCCGCGCGGACGCGATATCACGATTCCCGGCCGCAACGAAGCGCGCAAGAACATTCATATCGGCATCGATTGGCTGTCGTCAGTGTCGTTCGGCCATGTGACGTCGATCGGCAAACGCGTCGTCGTGATGGGTGGCGGCAATACTGCGATGGATTGCTGCCGCAGCTCGCGGCGTTTGGGTGGCGAACACGTCGACGTCGTCGTGCGTTCGGGTTTCGACGAGATGAAAGCGTCGCCGTGGGAAAAAGAAGACGCGATGCACGAGGGCATTCCGATCCACAACTACCTCGTTCCCAAGGCGTTCACGCACGACGGCGGCAAACTGACCGGCGTCACGTTCGAGAAAGTCGCGCCGCAAAAGGATGAGAACGGCCGTCGGCAACTCGTGCCGACCGGTGAGCCGGATGTTCATTTTCCGTGCGACGACGTGCTCGTCGCCATCGGTCAGGAAAACGCGTTTCCGTGGATCGAGAGAGACTTGGGCATTGCGTTCGATGCGCATGGCATGCCGGTCGTCGACAAGGCGACGATGGCGTCGACGCGTCCCGACGTGTTCTTCGGTGGCGACGCCGCGTTCGGTCCGAAGAACATCATCTGGGCGGTGGCGCATGGGCACGACGCTGCCATCTCGATCGATCTCCATTGCCGCGACGAGTCGCTCACCAAGCGGCCGCCGGCCCACGTGAACCTTCTCTCGCAGAAGATGGGCATCCACGAGTGGAGTTACGACAACGCGATCCATGGCGACAAGCGGTACCGCGTGCCGCTCAAGGACAAGGTCATCGCGCTCAAGGACATTCGCGCGGAAGTCGAGCTGGGCTTCGATCTGCGCACGGCCTACGCGGAGGCGCAGCGATGTCTCAACTGCGATGTGCAAACCGTATTCTCGGACAAACTTTGCATCGAATGCGACGCGTGCGTCGACATCTGCCCAATGGATTGCATCACGTTCACAATGAACGGTGACGAATCCGATTTGCGAACGCGCCTGATGGCGCCGGCGCCCAATCTTGAACAGGCGTTGTACGTGTCGTCGCCGGTGAAAACGGGCCGCGTGATGGCGAAGGACGAGGACGTTTGTCTGCATTGCGGTCTGTGTGCCGAACGCTGTCCGACCGGCGCATGGGACATGCAGAAATTCCTGTTCGAGCCCGCACATGCCGACGATCGGTGCCACAGCAAGCACGCGAGTGCTGTGCCGGTGGAATTTGCGGGCCTGGCGGCGGAGTAGGACATCGTGGTCAAGCCGATTGCTCGCATCAACGATTTCGTCGTCAAGTTCGCGAACGTCAACGGTTCCGGGTCGGCATCCGCGAACGGCTTGTTCGCGCGCGCGATCCTGCGGATGGGCGTCCCGGTCGCGGCCCGCAACATCTTTCCGTCGAACATCCAGGGCTTGCCCACCTGGTACGAAGTGCGGATCGTCGAAGCCGGCTGGCGGGGACGCCGCGGCGGTGTCGACCTGATGGTCGCGATGAATCCGCAAACGTGGGACAAGGACGTCGCAGAGATCGAGCCGGGCGGCTACCTGTTCTACGACTCGACCAAACCGTTGCCGGCGGCGAAGTTTCGTACCGACGTCAACGCGGTCGGCGTTCCGCTCACTGCGATCTGCAATGAGGCGTACACCGATGTGCGCCAACGGCAGCTGTTCAAGAACATCATTTATCTCGGCGCGCTGTCCGCGCTTCTTGACATCGATCCTACCGAGATCGAGCGACTGTTCGCCGAGCAATACAAGGGCAAGGAGGCGTTGCTCGACTCTAATCGCAAGGCGCTGGCGATGGGGCGTGACTATGCGCTGGCGAATTTCGCTTGCCCGCTGACGTTGCGCGTCGAACGGCGCGACAAAGTCGGCAATCGCATTTTCATCGACGGCAATTCCGCTGCGGCGCTCGGTGCGGTGTACGGGGGCGCTACCGTTGCGGCCTGGTATCCGATTACGCCGTCGTCGTCGCTTGCAGAAGCTTTTGCGAAGCACTGCCGCAAGTTGCGGACCGACAAGGCGACGGCCAAGCACAAGTACGCGATCATCCAGGCCGAGGACGAGCTCTCGTCGATCGGCATCGTTATCGGTGCGGCATGGAATGGCGCGCGCGCATTCACGGCCACGTCCGGGCCGGGCATTTCTCTGATGCAGGAATTTCTCGGTCTTGCCTATTTCGCCGAAGTGCCCGCGGTGATCTTCGACGTTCAGCGCGGAAGCCCATCGACCGGCATGCCGACACGCACCCAGCAGGCCGACCTGATTTCGTGCGCCTACGCGTCGCACGGCGATACCAAACATGTGTTGCTGATGCCCGAGGATCCGCGAGAATGTTTCGAATTCGGCGCGCTCGCATTTGATTTGGCGGATCGGCTGCAGACACCGATCTTCGTCATGCTCGATCTCGATATCGGCATGCAGGATTGGGTGACCGAGCCGCTTGCCTGGGACGACGCGCGCCGGATCGATCGCGGCAAGGTGATGACGGCTGCCGAGCTCGATGCGGGCAAGGATTTCGGCCGCTATCTCGATGTCGACAATGACGGCATTCCCTATCGCACCTATCCGGGTACGCATCCGAGCAAGGGCGGCTACTTCACGCGCGGCACGACGAAGGATCGCTACGCACGCTACACGGAAGAGGGGCCGGCGTACGTCGACAACATGCAGCGCCTGCTCCGCAAGTTCGAGACGGCGAAGACGCTGCTTCCCGCTCCGGTCGTCACCCGTGCGACGCAACCGACGCGTGCATGCGCGATCTGGTTTGGCTCGACGGGTGCCGCCATGGCGGAGTCGGTGGCGGAGCTCGAACGGCAAGGCATCCATCTCGACCGGATGCGCTTGCGCGGGTTTCCGTTCCATGACAACGTCGCGGACTTCATCGCCGAACACGATCATGTTTTCGTCGTCGAGCAGAACCGCGATGCACAGCTCAAGATGTTGCTCGTCAACGAGTGCGGCATCGCACCGGACAAGTTGATCTCCGTGCTCCACTACGATGGCACGCCGATCACCGAGCGCTTCATCACTCGCGAGATCGCGGAGAAGGCGCGCGTGTTCAACGTCACGCCGTTGCGCAAGGTGGCGCGATGAGGTGCCGAACCGCCCCGATGTCATCCCGAGCGCAGCGAGGGACCTGCTTTTAGAGAGTTGATCGCATGACCTACCTCGCCAAACCGAAGATCCATCACCCCGATCTGCCGAAAAACGCGTTGGGCTTTACCCGCCGCGATTACGAGGGTGCGATCTCGACGCTCTGCGCCGGCTGCGGCCACGACTCGATTTCCGCCGCGATCATCCAGGCGTTCTTCGAGCTCGACATTGCGCCTCATCGCGTCGCCAAACTCTCCGGCATCGGTTGCTCGTCGAAGACACCGACCTATTTTCTCGGCAACTCGCATGGATTCAACAGCGTGCATGGAAGAATGCCCTCCGTGCTGACGGGTGCGGCGCTTGCCAATCGCGACTTGATCTATCTCGGCGTTTCCGGCGACGGTGATTCGGCGTCGATCGGTCTGGGGCAATTCGCGCATGTCCTGCGGCGAGGCGTGAACATGGTCTACATCGTCGAGAATAATGGCGTTTACGGCCTCACCAAGGGACAGTTCTCGGCGACGGCCGACAAGGGCAGCAAATCGAAGCGCGGCCAGGTTAACAGCGACGAGCCGATCGACCTCGTATTGCTTGCGCTCGCACTCGGTGCGACGTTCGTCGCGCGCGGCTTTTCCGGCGACAAGACGCAACTCGTGCCGTTGATCAAAGCGGCGGTCGCCCATCGTGGCGCAGCGTTCATCGACATCATCAGTCCTTGCGTCGCATTCAACAACCATGCCGGCTCCACGAAGAGCTACGACTACGTCCGCGAGCATAACGACGCGGTGAACAGCCTCGATTTCTGGCCGTCGCGCGAACCGATCACCGCAGAATATCCACCAGGCGGTGTGCGCAATGTTGAATTGTTCGATGGCGGCAGAATCCGTCTGCACAAAATCGACGACGAATACGATCCATCGAACAAGGTCGGCGCGATGACGTATCTCGAATCTCGCCGTGCGCAAGGCGAGGTTGTCACGGGATTGCTGTACGTGCATCCCGACAGTGGCGACATGCACGATGCGCTCGAGACCGTCGATACGCCGCTAAACGCGCTGTCGGACGACGATCTCGTCCCCGGCAACGCCGCGCTCGCCGCCCTCAACGCATCGCTGCGTTAGTCCACCGGTCTGCACGCCGCGGCGGTAAAATCGGCCGATGCGTCGCACCGCGCTTATCGTTCTCGCCGCAGCCGCCGGGCTCATCGCGCTGATTCTCGTCGCGGTGGCGATCGCCGTCGCAACCGTCGATCTCCACACGTTGATCGGTCCGGTGCAAGCGAGAGTCAAGTCATCGACCGGACGCGATCTCACCATCAACGGTCCGATCGATCTCAAACTGTCGCTCGAACCGAAGATCCTGCTTGCCGATGTAACCTTGAGCAATGCGGCCGGAAGCAAAGTAGCCGACATGGTCAGAGCAAAGCGCGTCGAAGTGCAGGTGGCGCTATTGCCGCTCTTGTCACGGCGCTTTGAAGTGGTCGAGCTCACATTGACCGACCCGGTAATCGTTCTCGAGACCGATGCGCAGGGGCGTGCCAACTGGAATTTTGGACCTCCATCAACGGCTGCCGCCGCGACGCCCCCGATGCCAGCACCGTCGGCTGCGATGAGCGCGTTCGGCCTCGGTAACTTCTCCGTCGACAACGGGACGCTGATGTACGTCGATGGCGCGAGCGGCAAGACGACGCGCGTAGTCATCGACCACCTTGCCGTTCACGCACGCCGCGGCGATGCGCCGGTGGAAGCCGAGTTCCGCGGCAAGATCGACGACTTCGCGCTCACGTTGACAGGCAATCTCGGACCAATCGATGCATTGCGTGCTGGGCGCTGGCCGTATCCGGTAGCGGCCAAGGGAACGTTTGACGAAAAGCCCGCGTCGATCACGACGAAGCTCGCCGTCCAAGGCGACACGATTCAGCTCGACGATCTCGATTTGACCTTTGGCTCGTTCAAAGCCAAGGGCAAGCTGAGCGTTGCTTCCGCGAGTGGCCGAAAGCGCTACACGTTTGAATTGACGACACCGGCTATCGTGCTTGCCGATGTGCCCATTCCGGCCGGGCATGCGCCGGCGGCAACCGCAGCGCGGCCGCCGTCGAATGTCCATTTGTTTTTCAGCGACGAACCGCTGCCCCTCGACGCGCTCAAGTCTTTTGATGCCGCCGGGCACCTGTCGATGGCTGCGGTCACGCTGAAGAATGGCATGAAGCTCGCCGACGTCGATATCTCGCTCACGCTGCGCGAAGGCAAGCTCGACATCGCAAAGTGGCAGGCTAACGCATTGGGCGGAACGTTGGGCGGCAAGCTTTCGCTCGATTCCACGCATGCCGAAGCGCCGGCGCTTGCGACGAAGCTCACGGGGCGAAATCTCGATCTCGCGGCGATTCTCGCGGCGGTGGGCGAGCCGCGGCAAACGCGCGGCGGTGCGACCACCATCGACGTCGACATCGCGGCGCGCGGCCTATCGCCGCATGCATGGGCGAGCAGCGCGAGCGGGACGGCGATCGCAAGCGTCGGTGCGGCGACGCTCGTTAACACGAAGCTCGATCTCGGCAATGCGCTGGACGAGTTGGCGCAAGCGGTCAATCCGTTTCGCGAGCGCGATCCATCTACCGAATTGCAATGCGCCGTCGTTCGCTTGCCGCTCAAGGACGGCATTGCGCACATCGATCGGTCGATTGCGCTCGATTCAAAAAAATTCAGCGCATCGGCGAGCGGCACGCTGGATTTCCGCAACGAGACGCTCGACCTAGCGCTCCACCCGCGGGTCAAGCAGGGCATCCCAATCGATATTCCGCAGTTCGCCCAGCTCGTCCGATTCACCGGCCCATTTGCGCATCCCCGTGTGTCGGTCGACGCAGTTGCCTCCGCCGCAACCGTCGCCAAGATCGGCGCGGCGATCGGCACGGGCGGCCTCAGTATGATTGGCACCGCGCTTATCGAGCGCGCGACCGACGATGAAAATGTCTGCGACGTCGCGGCCGGCCGTGCCAAGCCTGCGGCAAGCACGAGCAAGGCGGCGCAAAAGCCATCACCCGCGGCTGCGGTGCCGCAGGACATTGGCAAGGCGCTCGGTAAATTATTCGGCGGCCGGTAGTCCTTGGTCGTTATTCCAGGCTGCCCGCTTTCGCCGCTTCGACCAGCTCATCTGCGATCTTTGTTTCGCCGCGCACGCCGTTGAAGAGCGCGTTCAATATCACGGCCGCAATCGCCGTGAGCGTGATGCCGCTATGCGTGATCGGGCCGAGCCACTTCGGCAACTGATCGAAAAACGTCGGCGCGACGAGCGGAATCATGCCGAGCGCGATGCTGACTGCAACGATCAGCAGATTGTGCCGCGGACTGTAGTCGACGCGCGCCAGGATCTTGATGCCGGTTGCGGCGACCATGCCGAACATGCACAACCCGGCACCGCCGAGCACCGGTTGCGGAATCGACGCCACGACCGCGCTCATCTTGGGAAACAGGCCGAACGCGATCAGGATTGCGCCCGACACGGCGACGACGTAGCGGCTCTTGACGCCGGTCATCCCGACGAGCCCAACGTTCTGGGAAAACGACGTGTACGGAAACGTATTGAACACGCCGCCGATGATCGTGCCGAGCCCATCGGTCGCGAGGCCACGGCCGAGCTCCGCCGGACCGATCTTCCGGTCGCAGATTTCGCCGAGCGCGAGAAACATGCCGGTCGATTCGACCATCACGACGATCATCACAATGCAAAGCGAAACGACCGCGCTGGCGTCGAACGTCGGCGTCCCGAAGCGGAACGGATAGACGACGGCGAACCAGTCGGACTCTGCAACGCCCGCGAAATTGACCATCCCCGCCATCATCGCAATGCCGAATCCGACGGCGAGCCCTATCAGCACGGCGATGTTCGCCACGAAGCCGCGTGCGACTTTGTTCAGCAGCAGAATCACGGCAAGCACCGCGGCGACAATCGCCAGATATTCCGGTGCGCCGAAGTTCTTGTTGCCGGCTCCGCCGC
>DASPYC010000143.1:0-6267 GCA_035636955.1 Casimicrobiaceae bacterium | reverse complement strand
CCATCGCCCTGATAAGCGCGTCGCGTTTGCCTATGTCGCCGTTCACCGCTTTGAGACCCGCAGCCAACAGTTGTCCTGCGTCGTAACCCTGCATCGCGTACACGTCCGGCTCGATCTTGTACGCCGCCTTGTACGCAGCTCGAAACGCATTGTTCTTGGGGTTGTCGAGTGCATCCGCGTAATGCAGCGTCGTCAACAAGCCCTGCGCAGCATCGCCCTGCGCTTCCAGCGTACCGTCGGTGAGAAAGCCCGGGCCCAGCAACGGAATTTTGTCCTTGAGCCCCGCAGCCGCGTAGTCCTTCACGAACTTGACCGCGCCGCCGCCGGCGAAGAACACGTACACCACATCGGGCTTGAGCGACGCGATCTCGGTTAAGAACGCCTGGAACTCCACGTTGGGAAACGGCAGCGTCATTTCCTTGACTACCTTGCCGCCGCCCTTCTCGAAGGTTTCCTTGAAACCGCCCGTCGACTCCTCACCGGCCGCGTACTTCCACGTGAGTGTGACTGCAGTCTTAAGGCCCTTCTCCGCTGCCACCTTGCCCATCGCGAGCCCCGGCTGCGAGTTCGAGAACGACGTGCGGAAAATATTCGGCGCGCACATCGGCCCGGTGATCGCGTCGGCGCCTGCGTTCGGAATGATCAGCAGAGCATTGTTGTCGCGCGCCGCCTTCGCCATTGCGAGCGCTACGCCGGAGTGAACGGTGCCGACGACGACATCGACGTTGTCGCGCTTGATCAGCTTATTGACGTTGTCGGGTGCCTTGGCCGGCTCCGACTCGTCGTCGACGGTGAAGTATTCGATCTCGCGACCTCCAAACTTGCTGCCGGATTCGTTGATCGCGAGCTTGAAGCCGTTGGTGATTGCTGTCCCGAGCGCAGCGTAGGTTCCGGTGTACGGCAGCATCAATCCGACCTTGATTTTTTGCTGCGCAGACGCGACCGGCGCGACAAGCAACGTCACCGCCGCGCAAACCGTAGCGGCCGCGCGTAAACGGATCGAAACGTGATTCATCGATTGCTCCTCCTGATTGACTTCGTCGATGTGTATTCGAGTGAACGCTAGCCTTGCGGGGCCCTCAGCTTGAAGCGCTGGATTTTACCCGTCGCAGTCTTGGGCAACTCGTCGATGAACTCGATCCAGCGCGGATATTTGTAGGGGGCAAGCGTCGATTTGACGTGCGCGCGCAATTCATCGCACAGCCCGTTCGAGGCCGCATGCCCCGGCTTGAGAACGACGTACGCCGCCGGTTTCATCAACTTCTCTTCGTCTTCGCGCCCCACAACGGCGGCTTCCAGCACCGCCGGATGCGTGATCAGCGCCGCCTCGACCTCGACCGGCGAGACATAGATCCCCGACACTTTCAGCATGTCGTCGCTGCGTCCCGCGTAGACGTAACAACCATCCGGAAGCGCGCGATACTTGTCGCCGCTCTTCGTCCACTCGCCCTGAAACGTTGCGCGGCTTTTCGTCCGATTGTTCCAATACCCGTTCGCTGACGTAGGGCCCGAAATGTACAGGTCGCCGATTTCGCCTTGCGTAACCGGCTGCATCCGATCGTCGAACAGCCTAAGTTCGTAACCAGGAACCGGCACGCCGGTGGTTCCGTACCGGACTTCCCCGGGACGATTCGACAGGAAGATGTGAAGCATCTCGGTTGAACCGATTCCGTCGAGGATCTCGACGCCGAAATGCGCAGTCCACCGGTTGCCGATGTTCTCCGGCAGCGCTTCGCCCGCGGAAACGCATAACCGCAGATTGATGCGGTCCTTTGCCGGCAGCTCCGTGCTCGCCAGCATCGCGGCATAGAGCGTGGGCACGCCGTAGAAGATCGTCGGGCGGTGCTCGACCAGCCGCTTCGCGACGGCGGCGGGTGTCGGACGTTCGGCCATCAAGACCGTGGTTGCTCCGACCGCCATCGGAAAGGTCAGCGCATTGCCAAGTCCATAGGCAAAGAAGAGCTTTGCCGCTGAAAACACGGTGTCGGTCTCGCGAATGCCGAGCACCGGACGCGCATACAGTTCAGCGGTCTGCATGAGGCTCGCATGCACGTGCATCGTGCCTTTTGGCGCGCCGGTGGACCCCGATGAGTAAAGCCAGAAGCAGACGTCGTCTGGACTGGTGCGAGCCGCGTCGAAAGTGGGGGCGCTGGCCTCGAGCAATGCATCGAAGCTTCGATACGTCATAGCGTCGCCTTTCGACACGATGACGTGCTTGACGCTGGGAAGTTTCGACAACAGCGGACCGATCGTCGATAACAATGGCGCCGACACCACGAGCGCCCGTGCACGGCTGTCGCCCAGCATGTAGCGATAGTCGTTCGCAGTGAGCAGCGTATTGACCGCGATTGGGACAATGCCGGCTTTGATGCAACCCAGGAACGCCGTGGGGAAATCGATCGTGTCGTGCAGGCATAGCATCATCCGCTCTTCAGGACGGACGCCGAGGTCGACCAGTGCATTGGCGAATCGATTCACACGCTCGGCGAGCTCGCCATACGTATACGAGCCGCGATCGTCGATGTACGCGACCTTGTCTGTCCGGCCTGCTTGAAGATTGCGCTCGATCAGGTCGTGCGCCGCGTTGTATTCGGCCGGAAAGTGGATGTCCGGCGGACTGCGCCGGTGATCGGCGGTACAAAGCGCAAGCATGACGAGGTCGATCCTCTAAGCCTTTGTGAACTCGATCGCGCCGTCGGGCAGAAGATAGAGGATAAGCGCCTTCCCACCCGACACGGTCGGGCGATGCGCCGTGCCGGGTTCGTAAACCATCCATCCGGCACCACGACCATCGAAGCGTGCATTCCCCTCGAGAGGCATTACCAGGTCGATCTCGCCGTTGGGATGACGGTGATGCGGCCCGGCGATGTCGTTCATCTCGACGACATCGATCGAAAAGCCGTGCGTAGCAGGTCCCGATTTGACGACACGACCGTAACGAATGCCGCCCGCTTCGCGATTGCAGATCCAGCCAGCGGCGATGCCGGCGCGGCATGCTTCGAACACATCATGAAACGCGGCGCTGTCGCCGGGATACGCCGCGTTGAGCTCTGACTCGAGGTTCGCGTCGAGCGGCTTGCCGGCGATGCGGCGCGTGATCGTAGCGACCAGGTCGGTGAACTGCGCCGGCTCCATGCGCCCCTCCTTATTTCGGCGTGGCTGTCGCGCGGCTCGGCGCGAACAGTGGAGTTGTACTTTGCTTCATGTCAATCACGATGTCAAGCACTATAGATCACATTGACGGGACATCGTCCCTGTCTGTATGGCTCGCGCTTTAAGCGATCGGGTAGATTAAATGAGCTTTCAATGGCGCACCTTCCTAGGGGTAGAGCTAAATTGCTTGACACTAAACGCTCATGCAATATACTGCCATATCCAGCAAACGACGAGCCTTTCCACCATGAATGCCGCCGCTGCCCGACCGGCAGTATCCGAGACTCTCCGCAAAACAAAGCCCGACGACGGCGACTTTTTGCGCGCGATGGGAAGACGTGTTCGCGAGGCGCGGGAACGGCGCGGCATGTCGCGGCGTGCGGTGTCCGAATCGGCGGACGTATCGGAGCGTTATCTGGCACAACTGGAAGGCGGTGAAGGCAACGCATCGGTCGTACTGCTGCGCCGGGTTGCTAACGCGCTTGGCCTGCCGCTTACCGAGTTGTTGGGCGAAAACGGAACGCCCGTCGAGCAGCGATTGATTCGGCGCTTCTTTGAGCGGTTGCCGCCCCATCGTCTCGAGGACGTCATCCTGCAACTGATGCGCGACTTCGGACGGAAAGAAGCCGCGCGCAAGAATCGGATCGCCCTGGTAGGCCTGCGTGGCGCGGGAAAGTCCACGCTCGGCGCCGCCCTCGCTAAGGATCTGCGCCATCCGTTCGTCGAGCTCGACCGCGAAATCGAGCGTGAAGCCGCCTTGCCGCTGTCGGAAGTTTTCATGCTCTACGGACAAGCGGGTTACCGACGAATCGAAAGGCGCTGCCTCGAGCGCCTGCTTGAACGTGATGATCCGATCGTGGTCGCGGCAGGCGGCGGCATCGTGTCCGAGCGCGAAACCTACAACCTGTTGCTCGTCAACTGCTACACGGTGTGGATCAAGACATCGCCAGAGGAACACATGTCGCGGGTGATCTCACAAGGTGACTTCAGGCCGATGGACGGGCATCAAGCCGCAATGGAGGACTTGCGCCGCATTCTTGCGGCGCGCGAGCCGCTCTACGCGAAGGCGGACGCAATCATCGACACATCGGGCGAGCCGTTTGAAGAAAGCCTTGCCAAGCTCACCGACGCCGTCGCAGAAGTGGAACGCGCGTGATCAGGAGCCAGGAGATCGTATGAGAGCGACCATCGAACACGACCGCCAAGTTCCGGCTCAGATCGTCTACGACGCGCATCCCGACCATTATCGCCACTGGAAGCTTTCATTCGAAGGCGCAATCGCAACGCTTGCGCTTGGCACCGACGAAGAAGGCGGTATCCGGCCCGGCTACAGGCTCAAGCTCAATTCATACGATCTCGGCGTCGACATCGAGCTCCACGATGCATTGCAACGCATTCGCTTCGAACATCCCGAAGTGCGAAGCGTGGTGATCACGTCGAGCCGCGACCGGATCTTCTGTTCGGGCGCCAACATTTTCATGCTGGGGCTGTCGTCGCACGCGTGGAAGGTCAACTTCTGCAAATTCACCAACGAAACACGCAATGGAGTCGAGGACTCGAGCCGCTACTCGGGATTGAAGTTCCTCGCCGCGTGCAACGGCACGACGGCCGGCGGCGGTTATGAGTTGGCACTCGCGTGCGACGAGATTCTTCTGATCGACGATCGGTCCTCTGCGGTCAGCTTGCCCGAGGTGCCGCTTCTCGGCGTGTTGCCGGGCACCGGCGGTTTGACGCGCCTCACCGACAAGCGCCACGTGCGGCGCGATCACGCCGACATCCTTTGCACGTTGACTGAAGGCGTAAGAGCGCCGCGCGCGAAGGAATGGCGGCTCATCGATGAAATCGCGAAGCCGCAGCAGTTCGCGGCGAAGGTCAACGAGCGCGCACTCGCGTTGGCGCAAGCGAGCGATCGTCCGCTCGATGCGAAGGGTGTCACGCTGACGCCGCTCGCGCGAACGATCGCCGACGATGGCTATGCGTACGAGAACGTTTCCGTGCGTATCGACAAGCTGGCGCGTACCGCCACGTTGACAGTCGCTGCACCTGCCGCCGCTGAACCCGAATGGATCGACGCGATTATCGCGCGCGGCGCCAAGTGGTGGCCGCTGGCGATGGCGCGCGAGCTCGATGATGCCATCCTGATGTTGCGTACGAATCATCTCGACATCGGCACATGGATTCTGAAGACCTCGGGCGCCATCGAACACGTCCTCGCCTGCGACGCGACTCTCGCGAAGCACGCGCAGCACTGGTTCGTGCGCGAGACAATTGGCATGCTGCGGCGAACGCTGGCTCGACTCGACGTCACATCGCGAACGCTCTTCGCGCTGATCGACAAGGAATCATGCTTCGCAGGCACGCTGCTCGAGCTCGCGCTTGCCGCGGATCGTCAATACATGCTCGCGCTGCCGGACACTACCGTGGGGCCGCGAATCGCCCTCTCCGAGATGAACTTCGGCGCCTACCCGGCCGTGCATGGCAAACCGCGCATCGCAGCGCGCTTCTATGATGAGGAAGCACCGATTGCCGTTGCGCGTGCAGCGATCGGCGCGAAGCTGGACGCCGCACATGCGATGGCGCTCGGCCTCGTCACCACCGCGCCCGACGAGCTCGACTGGGACGATGAAGTCCGCATCGCGCTCGAAGAACGCACGAGCCTGTCGCCCGACGCGTTGACCGGCATGGAGGCCAACTTGCGCTTCGGGCCGGGCGAAACGATGGAAACGCGCGTATTCGGCAGGCTCTCCGCGTGGCAGAACTGGATCTTCAACCGTCCAAACGCTGTCGGCGAAGCGGGCGCGCTCAAGATATTCGGAACAGGACATAAAGCGAAATTCAATTGGGACAGGGTTTGAGAGGATGCCGAACGTGAACATCGACTACGCGGAAAAGATCCCGAACAACGTCAACCTTACCGACAACCAGACGCTGAAGCGCGCGCTCGAGCATTGGCAGCCGGCGTTCCTCGACTGGTGGGGCGAGATGGGCCCCGAGGGCACGCGCGACTACGACATTTATCTGCGCACGGCGATCGGCGTCGATCACAAAGGCTGGGCGCATTTCGACTTCGTGAAGATGCCGGACTACCGCTGGGGCATCTTTCTTAACCCGGCC
>DASPYC010000142.1:0-2543 GCA_035636955.1 Casimicrobiaceae bacterium | reverse complement strand
TTCGGCAGACCGAGGTCGTGGCTTGCAAACGCGCGGATCTCGCGCACCCGCCCGAGTCTTGTTGCGAGCGCCCTGTCGCCGCCTTCGATCACTTCCGGAATCGGCCGCGCGCGCGCAAGCAAATCCATCTGACCCGCGGCGCCTTGCCAATAGAAATCGACGGTATCCACAGCGCTGCAACCGGCCAGCAACGCCACGGCGGCGACCGTCACGGACTTTTTCAGTCCACCCAGCTTCGAAACGCCCATCACCCACACTCTCCGATCATTGCGGCACTCATGAGGAACCCCCACGCTTGCGGCCCGCAGTGGCCAATTCGGCCGCTGCGCTCCCCCAGCGGGGAACATTAGCGCCTTGGGACGGCCCCAGCGGCGCTCACGAACGGCCGAGGAACCGGGCCAGTCGCGCAATGCCCTCCTCGATTTTCGTTTGACCGATTGTATAGGCGAAGCGCACGTGCGCATTTGCCCGATGACGACCGAAGTCGATGCCGGGCGTAATCGCAACGCCCGCGCCTTCGAGCACATCGCGGCAAAATCGTTCACTGTCGTCGCAAAATCGCGAACAATCGGCATAAATGAAGAACCCGCCGTCCGGCGTTACCGGAATGCCGAAACCCAGCTCGCGCAGCGCCGGGACCAGCAGGTCGCGGCGCGCTCGAAATGCCTGCCGCCGCTCCTCGAGGATCGCCAGCGTGTCCGGCCGGAAGCAGGCGAGCGCTGCGCGCTGCGACGGCGTCGGCGGCGAGATGTAAAGGTTCTGCGCAAGCTTTTCCAGGTCGCGAACGTGGTGTTTCGGCGCAACGATCCAGCCGAGGCGCCAACCGGTCATGTTGAAGTATTTGGAGAAGCTCGAGATCACGAACGCATCGTCGGTAAGCTCGAGCGCGCTCCGGGGTGTGTGATCGTAAGTGAGCCCGAGATAGATTTCGTCGACGATCAATCGGCCACCCAACTGCGCGACCGTCGCGACGACGCGTTGCATTTCATCGCGCTGGATGCTCGTGCCGGTTGGATTCGACGGCGACGAAATGATGACCCCCACGCCGCGCGTAGCGGGCGACCAATGTTGTTCGATCAGCTCGGCGGTGAGTTGATAATTCGATGCCGGTCCGACCGGGATGCCGATCGGCTCGCCCTCCAGAATGCGGATGAAATGACGCGTGCAGGGATAACCAGGATCGGCGAGCAGAATGCGGTCGTCGCGGTTCACCAGCAGCGCGCTGACCAACAGCAGCGCCGCGGATGATCCGGCGGTGACGATCACGCGCTCCGCATCGACCGCAACGCCGTAGTGGTCGGCATAGTGCGCGGCAATCGCCTCGCGAAGCTCCGGAAGACCGAGTGCCGACGTGTAGTAGATACCGCCTTGCGCAATCGCACGTTGCGCCTCCGCGAGCACCGGTGCCGGCGTCGGAAAGTCCGGCTCGCCGATCTCCATGTGGATAACGGTGCGTCCCGCGGCCTCCAGCACGCGTGCAGCAGTCTGGACCTCCATGACGTGGAAGGGGGCGATCTCGGCAACGCGAGCCGCCAGGCGGGCGCGGGACTCCATCGAAAGTGGTAGGGCGTATCCGGCTGTAAAGCGTTATCGTAACGCCCCTATGGATACGAAGGCGAAACGGCTGCATCTGGCGCATGGATGGATGGCCGCCATGATCACGCTGACGCTCGCCATCGTGCCGACGCCGGCCGCCGGGACGATCTACAAGTGTCAGGGCGACAACGGTGCACCCATCTACCAGGATGAGCCGTGCCGAGCGGGCAAGGAACTGCGCGATTTCGACAAGGATCCGCCGACGGTTTCCGTGATGCCGCTAGGCCCTGGCGCCGGGACGACGACGCGTCAGACTCTTCCGGCAACGCAGCCCGCGGCCAAAATCAAGACCAGCGCGCGATCGAAGTCTTCGGCACCAATGGGTAATCCATCGGAGCGCAAATTTCTGGCACCCGGCATCAACGAAGGCGAAGTCATCACCCGCGTCGGCGCGCCCGACATGAAAAGCGGCGGGAGCGGGCGCAAGATCGCGCGCTGGACGTATTTGCCGGTTCCTGAAGACGCCCAAACGATCACGACGCTGACCTTCGAGCATGGTCGTCTCGTGGAGGTCGAGCGGAAGGTCGTGAAATAAATCGACCGCGATGCGCGCCCTTCTGCAACGCGTCCGTGAGGCGAGCGTCACGGTCGATGGCAACGTCACCGGCGCGATCGGCACCGGTTTGCTCGTCTTCGTAGGCGTGACGGACGGCGATTCGAACGACGATCGCGATTGGCTCGTTCACAAGATCGTCAATTTGCGCATCTTCGACGATGACGCCGGCGTCATGAACAGGTCGATCGGCGAAACAGGCGGCAACATCCTTGCCGTCTCACAATTCACGCTGTACGCATCGACGAAGAAAGGTCAGCGACCGTCGTGGTCGACGGCCGCACGGCCCGACATCGCTCAACCGATCTTCAACGCATTCGTCGCAACGCTATCGATCGCACTCGGAAAACCCGTTGCGACGGGGGTGTTCGGCGCGCAGATGCGCGTCGCGCTT
>DASPYC010000141.1:0-3339 GCA_035636955.1 Casimicrobiaceae bacterium | reverse complement strand
CCGCCGCAAAACGCATTGGGCTTGGTCCATCCGCACGCCAGCCAAACGAGCGCCTGATCGTACGACACGACGATCGTTCCGTTCGGGCCGTCGACGGTACCTGTATAGAGCGCAGCGATAACGATCTCGGCTGTCCGCTCCATGCCGGCCGCTTTGAGTGCTGCGTCGAGCTGTGCCGGCGGCGTGCTAATTGCGAGTCTTGCGAGCCGGCTGAGATTTGCGCGGCCGACGCTCCCGTTGAGCGCGCGAAGCATCGCGGCGGCAACACGCGGATCATCGAACGTGTAACCGGTGCAAGCGAGCGACGTCGCGGAGAACTGTGCCGGCGAGAGTGTCGGGGATGATGCGCTTTGCGCCCATGCGTGCGGCAGCCATCCGGAAGAAGCGAGGGCCGCGAGTCCCTGCAATAGGTTGCGTCGACTCATCCGTGGTGTTCGTGTCTTGTCGTCGTCGCTTGTCGACATCGCTTCCTCCCTACGCAATCTTCGCGCCCGGCGCATTGTCCGGGCCGCGGCCCCCCGTTGTCAAAAAGGACAGTTTGTTACATTTGACTCTTTTACTGACGTACCGTATCGTTTGTAACACTCTTGCCGATCCGTCTTTCTCCGCTCGAATGACCAACACCGCATTAGCGCGAATCCACGACGAGTTCGAGACGCTGCCGCGCACGCTGCAGCGCGCCGCACAATGGGTAAGCGACCATCCGGCCGAGGTCTGCTTCCTGTCGATGCGCGAGCAGGCACGCCGCGCAGACGTCGTGGCGCCGACGATGTCGCGTCTCGCGCAGGCGCTGGGCTACACCGGTTTCCGCGCGTTGCAAGATCACTTCCGTGAGCACGCCGCCTGGGGCCGCGCCGATTTCGCAATGCGTGCACAGCGGATGCAATCGCGCTCGGGCCGCGCCCGGGCGACGGGACCTGCGCTTCCGCATCTGCAAGCGTCGAACATCGAAGCACTCGGCGCATTGAACGACCCCGAGCGGTTCGCGCGCGTCGCAAGGCTGCTGATCAAGTCACCGATGACGGCATTTCTGGGCTTTCGCAGTTGCCACAGTGTGGCGCTGCACGCGCATTATCTTTATTCGATGCTGGCCGGGCGCGGCGTGCTCCTGCAGGATGCGTACGGGACGCTGATCGACTCCGTTGCCGCGCTGCCTCGTCAATCCGTTGTGGTCGCCATCGGCTTGTCGCCGTACTCGCGCCAAACGGTCGACACGGTGCAGCGCGCGGCGGCACAGGGAATCGCAGTCATCGCGTTGACCGACTCGGAGCTGTCGCCGCTGGCCCGCGCCGCTTCCGAGCGGCTGCTGTTCGAGGCGGCGTCACCGTCGTTCTTCCATTCGCTGCTTGGCGCACATGCACTCGTGGAGCGGGTGATGGCGGAGATCGCTTCGCGCGGCGGCCGAGCGGTTTTGCGCCGCCTCGCCGCACGCGAAGCGTTGCTCTCTGCAACCGGCGCGTACTGGCGACGCGACGCTCGACGGGGGGACGGATGAGCCACATCATTCATCGCAATCTACGCGCAGTGCCGCCGACAGCCGTCAGCGCAAGCGGTATAGAGATCGTCGATCGGGATGGGCGCCGCTACATCGACGCGAGCGGTGGCGCCGCCGTGTCGTGCCTCGGACACGCGCATCCGCATGTCCTGGCGGCGATGCACGCGCAAATCGATCGCATCGCGTACGCGCATACGAGCTTTTTTACGACCGACGCCGCTGAAGTGCTCGCCGATACGCTCGCCGCCGATGCGCCGCGTGGACTCGATCAGGTGTATCTCGTGTCGGGCGGATCCGAAGCGATGGAGGCGGCGCTCAAGCTTGCGCGCCAGTACTTCGTCGAAATCGGCGAGCCCGAGCGGCGGGTCTTCGTCGCGCGGCGCCAGAGTTATCACGGCAACACGCTGGGTGCGCTCTCCGTTGGCGGCAACGAATGGCGGCGGCGGGAATTCGCACCGCTGCTGATCGACGTCGCACGCGTTTCACCGTGCTTCGAATACCGCGAGCGACACGGCGACGAATCGCAAGACGCGTACACCGACCGATTGATCGCGGAGCTCGACGCGACCATTGAAGCGATCGGGCCGGAACGCGTGATCGCGTTTTGTGCGGAACCGGTCGTCGGTGCAACCGCCGGCGCCGTACCACCCACGCCAGGCTATTTCAACCGTGTGCGCGAGCTGCTGGACCGACACGGCATTCTGCTGATCGCCGACGAAGTGATGTGCGGAATGGGTCGCACCGGGACGCTCTACGCTGTCGAGCAAGAGGGCGTTGTGCCCGACCTCGTCGCCATCGCAAAGGGTCTCGGCGGTGGGTATCAGCCGATCGGCGCGGTGTTGGCGCATCAGCGGATTGTGCAGGCATTGCGCGATGGCAGCGGCGCATTCCAGCACGGACATACGTACATCGGACATCCAGTCGCTGCGGCCGCCGCGCTCGCCGTCCAGCAAGTCATCAAGCAGGAAGGTCTGCTCGATCGAGTTCGCGGCCGAGGTGCGTACCTCTTTCGCATTCTGCACGCACGATTTGATGGGCATCCACGCGTCGGCGATATCCGCGGTCGCGGTCTTTTCGCCGGCATCGAGCTCGTCGCGGACCGCAAGACCAAGCAGCCGTTCGATCCGAAACAGCGTCTGCATGCGCAGGTGAAGGCCGCCGCGATGCGCGAGGGCCTGCTCTGCTACCCGATGGGCGGCACGATCGACGGCGTGCGCGGCGATCACGTGTTGCTCGCGCCGCCATTCTTCGTCGACGAATCCGACATCGACGCAATCGTCGATCGGCTCGCCCGCGCGATCGACAGCGGCATCGCGACGATCAATTCTTGAATAAAACGATCCACCACGTAAGGAGCATGTCATGTTAGCCCGCAACTTTCGCAACGCCAGTATTGCGGTCCCAATCATTTTCGCGCTCGTCGGCACGTCCGCCATCGCACAGGAACTGACCGGCGTGCTGAAGAAGGTCAAGGAAAGCGGCGAAATGACGCTCGGCCATCGCGATGCGTCGGTGCCGTTCTCGTATCTCGACGACAAACAGCAGCCGGTTGGTTATTCGATGGACCTCTGCCTGCGCGTTGCCGATGCGGTGAAGAGCGAGCTCAAGCTGCCGGCGCTGAAAATCAAGTACAACCCGGTGACGTCCGCGACACGGATCCCGCTTGTGGCGAACGGCACGGTCGACATCGAATGCGGTTCAACGGTCAACAATCCCGAACGCCAGGCGCAGGTCGGATTCAGCCTGACGACGTTCATCGTGTCGACGAAATTTATCGCGAAGAAGGCGAACAACCTGAAGACGCTTAATGATCTGAAAGGCAAGACGGTTGTCTGCACCGCGGG
>DASPYC010000140.1:0-6170 GCA_035636955.1 Casimicrobiaceae bacterium | reverse complement strand
ACCCTGCATTACCGTCGATCCGCGAACCACCACTTCGCCGATCTCGCCGGGCGGCAACACGTGACCGGCATCGTCGACGATTTCCACGTCGATGCCGGATTGCGCGATGCCGACCGAGCCGATGCGCGCGTCGTCGTTGTGCGCGATTGCATCGGCAAGCGTCAGACGATCCATCGCCGTGATCGTCATCGGCGTTTCGCCTTGCCCGTAAATCTGCGCAAGGCGTGGTCCAAGCGCAGCAAACGCGGCTTTGCAATCTTCGACGTACATCGGCCCGCCGCCATAGACGATGCATTTGAGCCGCGCGAGTTGCGAATCAGCGAGTGTCGGCACATCGATAATTCGCTTCACCATCGTCGGTGCGGCAAACAGAAGCGCGCGATCCCACGACGTGACCAAGGCGAGGATCTCGCCGGCATCGAAGGCGCCTGATTCCGGCACGACGTTGACGGCGCCTCGCGCAATATGCGGCAGCACATAGAGGCCGGAGCCGTGCGACAACGGCGCGCCGTGAAGAATGGCGTCACCCGGCGCAATCGCTTCGACGTCGGTCAGGAAACAATTGATCATCGCGTAAAGGTTGCCGTGCGAGATGACGACGCCTTTGGGCCGTCCCGTCGTTCCGCTGGTGTAGAAGAGCCATGCGGCGGCCGTGGGCTCGACGCCGGCGACCGGCGCAACATCGGCATCGACAAACAGCCGCGCGTATTCATGTGAGCCGAACGAGACCACACGTTCCAGATTCGGGAGCAAATGCCCGCTGCGAGAGATTTCCCCGTGCCAGTCGGCGTCGGTGAACGCGAAACGCGCGCCGCTGTCCGACAGTACGAATTCCAGCTCACGCGGATGCAGCTTTGCGTTGACGGGCACGGCGATCAATCCCGCCCACCACAGCGCGAACATCGCTTCGATGTACGCGGGATCATTGCGCGAAATGATGGCGACGCGATCGCCCGGTCGTAGACCCGCGATTTCCAGTGCTGCTGCGAGGTGTCCGCAACGCTCGGCCAGCGACGCGTAAGTTCGCAACGTGCGCGAGCCCAGCGCGATCGCGGGAAGCCGCGGCCACTTGCGCGCAGCGCGCACGAGCAGCGCCGCCAAATTATGTTCCGAAGAGCGATCCCTCACGCGTCGAGAATACAATGTCCGACATGGCGATTCCAAAGACGATGCGACACATTGCGGTCCGCGCGCCGGGTCCGCCCGATGTCATTATGGTGGCCGAAGGACCTGTGCCTTCGCCGCGTGCAGGTGAAGTGCTGATCGAAGTCGCGTGGGCAGGCGTCAATCGTCCGGACTGCGCGCAACGCGCCGGGACGTACCCGCCCCCGCCCGATGCCTCGCCGGTTCTTGGACTCGAAGTGTCGGGACGGATCGTGGCGACCGCGCACGATGTGGACGACTGGAAAGTTGGCGAAGAGGTCTGTGCGCTCGTGCCGGGCGGAGGATACGCGCAATATTGCACGACGCCGGCCGCGTGGTGCCTGCCCGTTCCGCATGGCCTGTCGCTTGAACAGGCGGGGAGCTTGCCGGAGACGTACTTTACCGTTTGGAACAATGTATTCGATCGGGCGCGGCTCGCGAAAGGCGAGACGTTTCTCGTCCACGGCGGAACGAGCGGCATCGGCCTTACTGCGATCCAATTGGCCAAGGCGTTCGGCGCCACCGTATTCACGACCGCGGGCAGTCCCGACAAAGTGGCGTTCTGCCGGGAGATGGGCGCCGATCATGCGATCGATTACCGGACGCAGGATTTTGAGGCGGAGGTTGCGCGGATCACGGCAAAACGCGGCGTCGACGTCATCCTTGACATGGTCGGCGGCGACTACGTCCCGAAGAACCTGAAGAGCTTGGCGGTCGAAGGACGATTGGTGCAGATCGCGTTCATGAAGGGCAGTCGCATCGAGTGCGATTGGCGTCACATCATGCTGAAACGGCTGACCGTTACCGGGTCGACGATGCGTGCGAGCCCTTTCGCGCGCAAGGCGGCGCTCGCGCGCGAGTTACGAACCCAGGTGTGGCCGCTGTTCGAGCGCGGCGCGCTCAAGACCGTCATTCACGCGACATTTCAGCTTGCCGAAGCCGCCAAGGCCCATGCGCTGATGGAATCGTCGCAGCACATCGGCAAGATCATGCTGGCCGTTCAGTAGGTCGCTCGGCCGCCCGAGAGGTCGAACACTGCGCCGGTCGAGAATGAGCATTCTTCGCTCGCGAGCCAGCATATCATCGCCGCAATTTCGTCGACTTCACCGAATCGCCCCAGCGGTATCTTCGACAGCATGAAGTCGATGTGCTGCTGCGTCATCTGGTCGAACATCGCGGTGCGCACAGCTGCGGGCGTCACGCAATTGACGCGAATGCCCGTTTTCGCGAGCTCCTTGCCGAGCGATTTCGTGAGACCGATGACCGCCGCCTTCGATGCGCTATAGGCGGGCGCGTTCGGATTGCCTTCCTTGCCGGCGACCGACGCAATGTTGACGATCCGGCCGTAATTCTTCCGTTGCATGATCGGGACCACTGCGCGGTTGCAGTAGAACAACCCGTGCACGTTGATATCGAACACCTTGCGCCAATCCTCGACCGGATATTCCCACGTTACGTTGTTCGGTCCCGTAATGCCGGCCGAGCAGACCAGCACGTCGATGCCGCCGATGGCATCGGCGGTTTCGCGCGCCGCCCGATCAACCATCGCTGAGTCCGACACATCAAGCGGATGAATGTACGTGCCGTTGCCGAGCGCCGACTTCGCGGCATCGAGCGCCTGCGCATCGCGATCCCACAACGCGACGCGCGCTCCGCTCGAAGCAAGCCGCTTCGCAATTGCGAGACCGATGCCAGCGGCCCCGCCCGTCACGACGGCAGCGCGCTTATCGAAGTCGAGTCGATTCATCAGCGATAGAAGATCACAATGCCGAACACGAGCGCCAGCGCCGCGACGATGCCGACGACCCACATCAACGCATACAGTGTATTACGCGTTTCGCTTTGGAACACCAGGAGATCGTCGACAAGCTCGGCGACTTGCGCGTTCGTCGCCACGGACTCGACCGGCACGGTTTCATGCGGCAGCGCAAGTTGTGGTGCGCCCTCCTGTGCAGGAAGCGCGGGCTGGGCACGTACGCCTTCGCCGCGCTGCGCCAAGAGCTCGATCGGCAGAATCATCGAAAACTTCGTGATCGGCAGCGCGCGGTGCGACTCGGAATCCCATACCTTCGTGCGTCCGCCGGCGCCGACCCAGTACGTCAAGCCGCGCGTTTCCGTCTTCGAAATGCGTTCGCCGGCGTCGACAAAGAATTTCGTCGGCAAGAGGCCGCTCACCGCGACGCGAAGCAACGCCTTGAATTTGTCCGGCGCCATCGAGATATTGATTTGATATTTGGCGGGAACGCGGTCGGGTCCCTCGCCGGTCTCCTCGATGTAGACGAGCGAGCCCACGCCGCCGTTGCGGTGTTCGCCTTCTTTGCGTTCGCGAATGCGCAGCACGCCAGTGAGCGCATCGAGCTTGCCGCCGGAGGCGAGCTCGACCGATTCACTGTCAGCAACGACGACCTTCATCACGAGGACCGTGTCGTTGCTATCATCGATGATCAGCCGCGCTTTGGTCGGCCGAAAACCCACAAGGGGCATGCGCTAATCCGGTTGATTGTGACTCGTGAAGTGCGGCGTCGTTGCGGCCGACGGCTCGCGAATGCGCGCCGTACAACTTGGATTCGCGAAATGCCCTGCGGTGCCGCGCAAATACTGCGTGATGTCCCCCCGAACATCCTCCCGTATGCAGGCGATTCTAAGGCATCGGCGCGATTGACGCGGAGCAATTGACCGACGGTGGGCGCCTGTTGTATTCGAGTTGTGGACTGCAGCCGGTCGCTGTCAACGCTCCCGCGGGGCGCGCCGTTGGAGGCGATGCAGCGCGGGACAATGTCGACAAGGAGGAAACGGTGAAAATGATCACGATGGCGTTATTTGCGTTGTTGTTGCCGGTCACCGACGCGGCAGCGCTGGAAAAGTGGGGACCGACATGGAGCGAGGTAACGGGAACCCGCTACTTCAGGGCGACGATGAATCGGGCGCCGGCGATCATCAAATCGGTCGACGGTCGCAACTACACCGATCGCATCGTCAAGATCGAGCCCGGCAAGCGAATGGTCGTCGTGCAAGCGCCCTCGCGCAAAGGCTTCCCGGGATCGAGCAAGAACATGACGATGGAAATCGCGCCCTGCAAGCGCTACTACCTCAACGCGCAATTCGACAGCAGCGTCGGGCCGGAGTGGAAACCGGTGGTCGCCTACGTCGAGTCGATTCCCGGATGCAGGATTACGAAGGCGCAGGCGGCTTAAGTACCCCCTCGAGCGATGTGCTTGACCGTCGACGTTGGGCTCCGGACAGAAGCAGTTCGTTGTTGTGACGTGTTCCGGGTGCGGCGCCATGGACCGCGCGCGAATGCGCCGATCCCGCGGGGCACGCCGCGTTTTTATGGAACCAACGGTTCGGCTCGATATTGAGTACTGGCGCGTTACGACGCTCCTAGAGTGGGTATTCGCCCGCCGCAGTGCAATCGAATTGCTCGCGCAGAAAAAACGGGGACGTCCTACAGAAATATCGGAAACATTCGGACTGAGCCTCGCCGCGGTCGTGGGAAACAATCCCGCCACGACTCTGTAACGAAATCCGTGGAGCGCGAGCCGGGCTTGCTATGTCAACTGATGATCGATTCGCCCCATCACAGCGAACTTGCCCATCGTGCGGCGGATCGTTGTTTCGTGTGCGCCGGCATGCGCTTGGGCGACTCATCAGCATATTAAGGCCGGTAGCCCGGTATCGCTGCGCGCACTGCGAATGGCGTGGACACCTTGCAAGGCCGGAATGAAGTGGCTCTCTGTCCCGTAGCGTGCCCTCGATGAAGCTTATTGGCACTCGCGTCAAGGTGGACCCGACGAACGAGTACACAGTTGTTGAAGGTAAATGTCCGTCGTGCTACCGCACCGTTCGCCGACCTTTCGACTCGTTCAAACGGCTGGGCTTCCTGTGCGCGTGCGCAACGACGGTGACGCCGCCGGAGAACCTGGAAGAGTTACTCGACTCCGCAATCAAAAGAGCAGCGTGGCGTCGGCAATCTAGAGCTAGTTTGGTGTGATCCGGGCGCTTGGCAGTCTTCGCACTGCGATCGATTTCGTCCCGTGGGATAGTGTCGGAGTGCCTCCCGGCCATTCTTATCGCAAGTACCTCGCTGCCACGCCAACGACTCTCTGCGATGGCGCACCTCCTAAACTCCTACATTTGCATTCCTGGCGAATCACGCGCAGTCTCCAGAGACCGCGTCTATTCGATGCGGCTTTGTGGAGAACAATCGTGGACCGGATCGAGGGAGATCCCGGACGCGGGCATTGGGACTTAACGCAACTGATTGTTAGATGCGTTGCTACTGCCGCGTTATTAACTACGGCTGCATGGCTCGTTATCAATTTCGTGTTGGACTCGGTCTTTCGCTGACGCCATTTCGCCGGTTCATAAAATAAAAAGGCCCGCTTCGGCGGGCTTTTATTTGTCGCTGAAGTGTGACCTGTCGAGCAGCGGCATTCCCGCAATTTGTCACAGTTGGCTTTTTCCGTCACAAGCCACGACTGCGCATACTCAACGCCCCAACGCGCTCGAACCCTGCGCGAGTGAACGTCTCAGATATTGGCGGAAACGCAGGTCGCCGTTTGGTGGCTGCGGCTTGGTATCGACATCGAGCGCATCAAGCCCGGTCATCCCGAGCAGAATGGCCGCCACGAGCGCATGCATCTGACGTTGAAGAAAGAAGCCCAAGCCCGCGGCGCAGAATTTCCTGCAGCAGCAAGCGAAGTTCGACGACTTCATCGACTGCTACAACCATGAGCGGCCGCGCCAGGCGCTCGATATGAAGTATCCCGCCGTCTTCGCCGGCCAAAACGTGGGCATCAAGGAAGTGAGCGATAAAATCTGGCCCGTTACTTTCATGCATTACGACTTGGGATTCTTCGATCACGAGGCATGTCGGCTCGAAACGGTTAATAACCCGTTCGAGCAAAAAGTGTTACCCATGTCTCCGGTATAAACCGTTACCTATGTGACCGGAATAGACCGACGCAATGCTGGTGCCGGATAAAGGATTCGAACCCTTGACCTTCGCATTACAAATGCGCTGCTCT
>DASPYC010000139.1:0-2973 GCA_035636955.1 Casimicrobiaceae bacterium | reverse complement strand
TGCCGATGCTGGCGGATGTCGCGAGCGATGCGCAGGATCAGGGCTTGCAGGCGTTCGTCGTCATCGATCGCGACGCCGCCGGACGGCTCGGCATCACGCCCGCTGCGATCGATACTGCGCTCTATAACGCGTTCGGCCAGCGCTTGATCTCGACGATCTTCACGCAGGCGGCGCAATACCGCGTCGTGCTCGAAGTCAAACCGGAATACCAGATGGGGCCGGGCGCGCTCAACGATCTTCATCTCGCGACAGCATCCGGCACGCAGGTACCACTTTCGACCGTTGCGCGAATCGAGCAGCGCACCGCGCCATTGGTGATCAATCACCTCGGTCAGTTTCCGTCGACGACGATTTCGTTCAATCTCGCCGCGGGCGCATCGCTCGGCGCTGCCGTCACGGCCATTCGAAAAGCCGAGCGCGAAATCGGCCTACCGCCTTCCATCCGCACAAGCTTTCAAGGCGCCGCCCTCGCGTTTCAGAGCTCGCTCGACAACACGCTGCTGCTGATACTTGCCGCCGTCGTGACGATGTACATCGTGCTGGGCGTGCTCTACGAGAGCTACATACATCCGTTGACGATTCTTTCCACGTTGCCATCCGCCGCCGTCGGCGCGCTGCTGGCACTGCTGTTGTCGGGAACCGATCTCGGCATCATCGCCGTCATCGGCATCATCCTGTTGATCGGCATCGTCAAGAAGAACGCGATCATGATGATCGACTTCGCGCTCGACGCCGAGCGCGAAGAGGGTAAGGCGCCGCGCGACGCGATCTTCGAAGCGTGCCTGCTCCGTTTTCGGCCGATCCTGATGACGACGATGTCGGCACTGCTGGCAGCGCTGCCGCTGATGGTAGGCACCGGTGTCGGTTCAGAGTTGCGTCATCCACTCGGTCTTACGATGTTCGGCGGGCTTATCGTGAGCCAGATGTTGACGCTGTTCACGACGCCGGTGATCTACCTCGCGTTCGACCGGCTCGCACGGCGAATGCGCAAGCTGCCGCCACAATCCGCGTCAGAGCCGGGTGCCGCGGAATGAGCGCATGAGCACCGCAGGGCCAAGGTGCGGGTGGTCCCCCTTTGGGGGCCGAGGGCAGAGCGTAGCGGCCTCATTGGCCACTGAGGCCGCAAGCGTGGGGGTACACATACCGCAATGAACCTGTCGCAACCATTCATCGATCGTCCCGTCGCGACAACGCTGTTGACGTTGGGGGTTGCGCTTGCGGGTGCGATTGCGTTCCGGCTGCTGCCGGTTGCGCCGTTGCCGCAAGTCGATTTCCCGACAATCTCCGTGCAAGCGAGCTTGCCGGGTGCGAGCCCCGAAACGATGGCGGCGACAGTGGCGACGCCGCTCGAGCGATCGCTCGGCCGCATCGCTGGCGTCACCGAGATGACGTCGTCGTCGTCGCTCGGCTCCGCGCGAATCACGCTGCAATTCGACTTGAACCGCGACATCGACGGCGCAGCACGCGACGTGCAGGCGGCGATCAACGGGGCGCGAAGCCTTTTGCCGTCGGGGCTGCCCAACAATCCGACCTATCGAAAAGTGAATCCCGCCGATGCGCCGATCATGATCATCGCGCTCACGTCCGACACGATGACGCGCGGCCAGATCTACGATGCGGCATCGACAGTGCTCGCACAAAAGTTGTCCCAGATCGAGGGCATTGGCCAGGTCAATGTCGGCGGCAGCTCATTGCCGGCCGTACGCGTCGAATTGAATCCCGCTGCGCTCAACAAATACGGCATCAGCACCGCGCAGGTCCGTACGACGATTCAAGCGACCAATGCCAACAGGCCGAAGGGCGCGCTGGAGAGCGATACGGCGCATTGGCAGATCGGCGCCAACGATCAGGCGAAGGTCGCTGCGGAGTACTTGCCGTTGATCGTCGCTTACCAAAACAACGCGGCCGTGCGTTTGGGCGATGTCGCCGACGTCGTCGACTCGGTGCAGGATTTGCGCAATGACGGCAGCGCCGACGGCAAGCCGTCGATCCTGCTGATCCTCAATCGCCAGCCCGGCGCGAACATCATCGAGACGATCGAACGCGTGCGCGACGTTTTGCCGCTCTTGCGCGCGTCGATTCCGGCGGCGATCGACATGAAAGTGATGATGGACCGCACGCCCGGGATTCGTGCGTCGTTGCGCGAAGTCGAGCGCACGCTGGTGATCGCCGTCGCGCTGGTGATCCTCGTCGTGTTCTTGTTTCTGCGCAACGCCCGTGCGGCGCTCATTCCGAGCGTGGCGGTGCCGGTGTCGCTCGTCGGGACATTCGGCGTCATGTATCTCGCGGGATTCAGTCTGAACAACCTGTCGCTGATGGCGCTGACGATCGCAACGGGCTTCGTCGTCGACGACGCGATCGTCGTGCTCGAAAACGTTTCGCGTCATATCGAGCAGGGCATGGCGCCACGCGAGGCGGCGCTCAAAGGCGCGCGTGAAGTGGGGTTCACAGTCGTGTCGATGAGCCTGTCGTTGATCGCCGTGTTCATTCCGATTCTGCTGATGGGCGGCATTGTCGGGCGGCTCTTTCGCGAATTCGCGATCACGCTTTCCGCGGCCATACTCGTATCGCTCGTCGTGTCGCTGACGACGACGCCGATGATGTGCTCGCGGCTCCTCAAGCCCGCGGCTTCCTACGGACGCGGACGCTTGGGCGCGATGTCCGAACGCGCGGTCGCCTCGGTCCGCAGCGGCTACGGGCGCTCGCTCGCGTGGGTGCTCGATCACGGCGCCCTGATGATGGTCGTCCTTTTAGCGACGATTGCGCTCAACGTGTACTTGTACGTGATCATTCCGAAGGGATTTTTTCCGCAGCAGGACACGGGCCGCCTGATCGGCAACATTCAGGCAGACCAGAGCATCTCGTTCCAGGCGATGCAGAAGAAGCTGAGCGACTTCGTCACGATTGTGCGCGCCGATCCCGCGGTAGAGAACGTCGTCGCATTCACCGGCGGCGGACAGCGCAACAGCGGTT
>DASPYC010000138.1:0-4461 GCA_035636955.1 Casimicrobiaceae bacterium | reverse complement strand
CCGCATCGACTGACGAAGCCGCTGATCCGAAAACCCGGCGCGCCGAAAACCGCCGACTTCACGGTTGATCCGTCGAATCCGTGGTCGGTGTTTCGCGAAGCGACCTGGGACGAGGCGTTGGCGCTGGCAGGGGGCACGCTGAAGCGCATTCGCGATACGAAGGGGCCGCACGCGCTCGCAGGATTCGGTTCCGCGAAAGGATCGAACGAAGAGGCGTATCTGTTTCAGAAACTCGTGCGCACGGGATTTCGCACGAACAACGTCGATCACTGCACGCGGCTTTGCCACGCGTCCAGCGTTGCAGCGCTGCTGGAAGGCATCGGATCGGGCGCGGTATCGAATCCGGTGATGGACGTGCTCAAGGCCGACGTCGTTCTGTTGATCGGCGCGAACCCCGTCGTCAATCATCCGGTCGCGGCAACGTGGATCAAGAACGCGGTCAAGAACGGCACCAAGCTGGTGATCGCCGATCCGCGTCGCTCCGAGCTCGCGCGACACGCAACGCACGTGTTGCAGTTCAAGCCGGACACCGACGTTGCGCTCCTGAACGCGATGATGCACACGATCGTCGACGAAGGTCTCGCGGCGCAGTCGTTCATTGCCGATCGCACGAGCGGATACGACGAACTCAAGGATAACGTCGCGAAATACAGTCCCGAAGCGATGGCGCAGATCTGCGGCATCCCGGCGGAAACGATTCGCGAAGTGGCGCGGCTGTTCGCGACATCGAAGGCCTCGATGATCCTGTGGGGCATGGGCATCTCGCAGCACGTGCACGGCACCGACAACGCACGCTGCCTCATCGCGCTGTGCATGCTGGCCGGCCAGATCGGCCGTCCCGGCACGGGACTCCATCCGCTGCGCGGGCAAAACAACGTGCAGGGCGCCTCAGACAGCGGCCTCATCCCGATGATGTATCCCGACTACCGGCGCGTGGACGAGCCGGCGGCGCGCGAGAAATTCGAAGCGCTGTGGCAGCGCCGACTCGATCCGACGCCCGGCTTGACGGTGGTCGAGATCATGGACGCTGTGCACGCGGGCACGATCTGCGGCATGTATATCATGGGCGAGAACCCCGCGATGTCCGATCCGGACGTCGAGCACGCACGACAGGCGCTGGCCGATCTCGAGATGCTGGTCGTGCAGGACATCTTCCTCACCGAGACGGCGTATCTCGCCGATGTCGTATTGCCCGCTTCTGCATTTCCCGAGAAGACGGGCACGTTCACGAACACCGATCGCCTCGTGCAGCTCGGACGTCAGGCGCTCGAACCGCCCGGCGAAGCGCAGCAGGACTTGTGGATCATCGTCGAGATGGCGAAACGGCTGGGGCTCGATTGGAACTACACGCATCCCAGCGAAGTGTTCGACGAGATGCGCCAGGCGATGCCCTCGATCGCGGGCATCACTTGGCCGCGGCTGGAAGCCGAGAACGCGGTTGTCTATCCGTGCGAACAGGAAGGCGATCCGGGCGAGCCGGTGATGTTCACCGAAAACTTTCCGACGGCAAACGGACGCGCGCGCCTCGTGCCGGCGGACATCATTCCGGCGGCCGAACGGCCCGATGCCGAGTATCCGATGGTGCTCATCACCGGACGCCAGCTCGAGCATTGGCACACGGGCAGCATGACGCGGCGCGCATCGGTGCTCGATGCGCTCGAGCCGGAACCCGTTGCATCGGTGAATCCCGCCGATCTCGCGGCGCTCGGCGCCGCACCCGGCGACGTGATTACCGTGGAGTCACGCCGCGGCAGCGTGTCGCTGTATGCGCGCGCCGAAGAGGGCACGCCGAAGGGTTCGGTGTTCATTCCGTTCTGTTATTACGAAGCGGCGGCGAATAAGCTGACGAATCCGGCACTCGATCCGTTCGGCAAGATTCCGGAATTCAAGTATTGCGCCGTGCGCGTACGCCGCGGCGGTGAAGTTACTGCGCATTCGAGCTTCGGCGGCGGCCAGCTGCTCGAGCCGCTCGACGCGTGACGGAGGATTCGATGAAGATTGCGGTCATTGGAGCAGGTGCGATTGGCGGTTATGTCGGCGCGAGGCTCGCACTCGCGGACGAGGATGTTACGTTCATCGTGCGCGGCGCGAATCTCGAAGCGATTCGCCGCGACGGCATCAAGCTGGTGATGAACGACGGCTGCGAGCACGTCGCGCGCAACGTGCGGGCGACGGACAACTATGCCAACGCCGGTCCACATGACATCGTGATTCTCGCGATGAAGGCGCACCAGGTCGAGGCCGTCGCAAACAATGTGCCGATGTTGTTCGGCCCGCAGACGGTCGTCGTCACGATGCAGAACGGCATCCCGTACTGGTACTTTCACAACCACGGCGGCGAGCTTGCCGGCAGCGTCGTGAAAAACGTCGATCCGAGCGGGCTCATCAGCGCCAAGATTCGCGCCGAGCGCGTCATCGGCTGCGTCGTGTATCCCGCGTCGGAACTCGTCGCGCCGGGCGTGGTGCAGCATATCGAAGGCGACCGCTTTCCGGTCGGCGAGCTCGACGGCTCGACGAGCGAGCGTGTCGCGCGCGTCTCGGAATGCTTCGTGCGTGCCGGGTTCAAGGCGCCGGTTCTCGATAACATTCGCGCCGAGATCTGGTTGAAGCTGTGGGGCAACCTGACGTTCAACCCGATCAGCGCGCTCACGCGTTCCACGTTGGTCGACATCTGCCAATACGAGCCGACGCGCGATCTCGCCGCGGCGATGATGACGGAGGCGCAGAACATCGCGCAGAGACTCGGCATCACGTTTCGCGTTAGCATCGACAAGCGTATCGCCGGCGCCGAGAAGGTCGGTAAGCACAAGACGTCGATGCTGCAAGACGTCGAAGCCGGACGATTTCCCGAAGTCGACGCGCTGGTCGGCTCGGTCGCCGAGCTTGGCCGCCTCACCCATACGCCGACACCGCACATCGACGCCGTGTATGCGTTGACCAAACTGCTCGCTCGCACCGTCGCCGAAAGTGGCAGCCCGGCGAGCGCCCGCACCTCCGAAACGCCGCATGTCGTTCCTGCGCTGCAGGGCTGACGGCACGAACCAGAAACCAAACGAAAAGGGAACGCATCATGGGCGCAACCGACGTCAATCTGCACAAGGACACGAACGCTGCGGCGAAGGCCGCCGTTCGCCGCATCATCGACAAAGTAAAAGCCGACGGCAGGACATCGCTGACGGCGCCGGAAGGCAAGCTCGTGTGCGATGCGTATGGCATTCCGGTCCCGAAGGAAGGCGTCGCGTCATCCGCGGCGGAGGCGGCGAAGCTCGCTGCCTCGATGGGTTTTCCCGTCGTGCTGAAAATCGTCTCGCCCGACATTCTGCACAAGACCGAAGCCGGCGGCGTGCTGGTGGGCTTGAAGAGCGCCGATGACGTGCAAAAGGGCTACGATACGATTGTCGCCAACGCGAAGAAGTACAACGCCAAGGCGAATCTCCAGGGCGTGCAGGTGCAGCAGATGCTCGCCGGCGGGCAGGAAGTGATCGTTGGCGCGGTGACCGATCCATCCTTCGGCAAGCTCGTCGCATTCGGACTGGGCGGCGTGCTGGTCGAAGTGCTGAAGGACATCACCTTCAGGTTGGCACCCGCGACGCGCGACGACGCGCTGTCGATGCTCGACGGCGTTGCGGCCGCCGAGATATTGAAGGGTGTCCGCGGCGCGCAACCGGTCAATCGCGACGCGCTCGCCGACGTCATCGTCAATGTGTCGCAATTGATCTCCGACTTCCCGGACATCGTCGAGATGGATTTGAATCCGGTGTTCGCGACGCCGCAGGGCGCGATCGCGGCGGACGTGCGCATCGTGCTGGATTTTGCGCCCGCTCCGGCCCGGTTCCGCCCCAACCACGAGGACATCGTGCGCGACATGAACCGGATCATGAAGCCCGACGCAGTCGCTGTCATCGGCGCTTCGGCGGAGGACGGCAAGATCGGCAATTCGGTGATGAAGAACCTGATCAATGGCGGCTACCAGGGCGAGATCTACCCGATCAACCCGTCCGCTGCCGAGATCATGGGACGCAAGGCGTACAAAAGCGTCAAGGACGTGCCGGGCAAGATCGACGTCGCGGTGTTCGCGATCCCGGCCAAATTCGTCGCGCAGGCGCTCGTCGAGGTCGGCGAGAAGAAGATACCGGGCGCGGTGCTGATTCCCTCGGGCTTCGCCGAGACCGGCAACGTCGAGGGCCAGAAGGAGATCCAGGACATCGGCCGCAAGTATGGCGTGCGGCTGATGGGGCCGAACATCTACGGCTTCTACTACACCTGGAAGAACCTGTGCGCGACGTTTTGCACCGCCTACGACGTCAAAGGTCACGCGGCGCTGTCGTCGCAATCGGGCGGCATCGGCATGGCGATCATCGGCTTTTCGCGTTCGGCCAAGATGGGCGTCTCGGCGATCGTCGGTCTCGGCAACAAGTCGGATATCGACGAGGATGACCTTCTGACGTTCTTCGAGCAGGA
>DASPYC010000137.1:0-4488 GCA_035636955.1 Casimicrobiaceae bacterium | reverse complement strand
AGTGCGTCGACAATCATCACCGTCGCGCCTGTGGGCAGCGGCGTTGCGAGATCGCGCGTCAGCGTCATATCGATGAACAACTTGATATGCGGACGCACGTGCCCTTGCTCGTCGATCATCCGAAAACGGATTCCGGGGTAGGCGCCGTCGAGCGCCGCCAGAACGCCGCCGAGCGTGGGCGGCATCTCGGGGGCCAGCACCGGTACTGCAACGGCGACATCCGGTGCCCCCGTGTACGAACGCAGCGGCGTTGGCACGCGGACACGGACGACCGCGGCGGCTTCGTGCGACGGGCGGCCCATTCAAGGCACCTACTTTTGTGCACGGCCGGAACGCGCCGCCGATTGGCCAACCGACTGGGCCGCGAGTTCGATCAGCATCGCTGCGAACTCGACGTCGTCGTCCGAGCGAACACGGCATTCGATCCATTCCGATCGCCGTGGCCGCGGCAGGAGTCGCGGATCGCTGCGCCATTGTCGCTGCAATACCGCCGGCAATCGAATGTCGATGATTTCCGCTGAATGCAAATGCGCGATTTCTTGCGTGCCGGCGCGCCACGCCAGGCGCACATCTCGACCGAAACGTGACGTCGCCTCGACGAGGGCGGGCGATTGCGCGAGTCGTGCGCGTAATCGGCTCGGGACGTCACCCGTCGCGGCGCCGGCCCTTCGGGTTTCGGCTTCGCCCGACGCGCTCACGCGCACTCGACCGCATAAACATGCGGCAGGTGCCGCGCAAGACAACGAAACGTGCGTCCCTCATCGCGGCTGCCCCACACTTCGCCCGACGTCGTGCCGAGGTAAAGACCCGCGGGATCGCGCGCGTCGGCGGTCATCGCCTGACGTTTGACGGTCCACCAGGCCTGCGCCTTCGGCAACCCCTGATCGAGTCGCTTCCACGAACCGCCGCCATCGCGCGACCGATACACAGCGGGCCGACCACCGGGCGACGTTCGCGGCCACACCGTTGTCCCTTCCATCGGAAAAACCCACAGCGTGTCGGGGTCGCGCGGATGAACGACCATCGGGAAGCCGACATAGCCGACACTCTTCGGCATCGTCGCGCCGATTTCCTGCCATCGGTCGTTTGGGCGGTCGATCCTGAAAATGCCGCAATGGTTCTGCTGATAGAGCCGGTCGGGATGCCCGGCCGCGAAGCGCACGCAGTGCGGATCATGACCGTATTCGGCATTGGGGTCCGGCAGGAAATCGGCGCGAACGCCCTTGTTCAACGGCTTCCAACCGGTGCCCGCATCCACTGACTCGAACACGCCACCCGACGACATCGCGATATAAATATGTTTTGGATCGCGGGGATCGACGAGGATGGAATGCAGCTTCGCGCCGTCGGGCGTTCCATCCTGATCGCCGCCGCACCACGCTTTGCGTTGCGGATGCTTGTTGAAGCCATCGACGCCTTCCCACGTCGCGCCGCCGTCGACCGAGCGGAACAAGCCCTGCGGCGAAGTGCCGGCGTACCACGTGCCTTGTTCCGACGCATGACCGGGTGTCAGCCAAAATGTATGGTTGACGACGCGGCCGCTCCCTTCGGCGAATGCGGGTGGCTTCGCGGCCTCTTTCCACGTTTTGCCGGTGTCGGTAGAGCGAAAGATCGTCGGGCCGAGGTGGCCCGTGCGCGCCGCCGCGAGCAGCGTCCTTGAATCGCGAGGATCGCCGACTGCATGATGAACGATGTGACCGTGAAACAATGGGCCGGCGATCTTCCACGCATTGCGGGCGAGATCGCTGGTGAGCGTCCATAAACCTTTGCGCGTTGCAATCACCAGCCGGATGCGTTTCGCCGCCGTCGAACGCACCGTTTTTTTTGCGCGCGGCATCGTCATTTCCTCCTGTGGCATCGATTCCCGGCACGGGCGAAGGACGAACGCTACGCCGCGCGCCGCCTCCTCGCAACCCGGCAAATTAATCAAGGGTTGAATTTCAGCGCGACCGCTGCGATCCTATTGGGCTCGTCGAATGCTTTTGGCGAGCACTCGTTCCCAAACATTGCAAGGAGCTTCAAAATGACGATCAAGGTCGGCGACAGACTTCCCGCCGGAACGCTGCAGGAATTTTACGAGGAACCAAAGGACGGCTGCGCAGTGGGACCCAATCCCGTCAAGGTCGACGAGCTCACCAAAGGGCGCAAGATCGTCATCTTCGGTTTGCCCGGCGCATTCACGCCGACGTGCTCAGCGAAGCACGTGCCAAGCTATCTTGCCAATTACGACAAGTTGAAGGCGAAGGGCGTCGACACGATCGCCTGCATGGCGGTCAACGACGCGTTTGTCATGGGCGCGTGGGGACGCGACCAAGGCACTGACGGAAAAGTCAGGATGCTCGCCGATGGTTCCGGCGACTATACGAAGGCGCTTGGACTCGAGCTCGACTTGAGTGCCCGCGGACTCGGGCTTCGCTGCCAACGCTTTTCGATGCTGGTCGACGATGGCGTGGTCAAAGCGCTCAACATCGAGGGTCCGGGCAAGTTCGAGGTCTCGGACGCGGAAACGATGGTGCGGCAGCTGGGATGATCGACAGCGGAGCTACTGGCGCATGACGCCGAGCCGCGAAATGATTCCATCCAGTTGCTCGAGACTTGAATAGCGGATGACAACGCGTCCCGCGCCCTTGCGCCCGGGCTCGATGTGAACGACCGCGCCGAGTTTCTCGGCGATGTCGTTTTCGAGTCGCGCAGTGTCCGCGTCATAGCCGGGTTTGCCGCGCCGCGCCGCTCGCTTGGCCGGATTGAGCAATCCGTGCACCAATCGCTCGGTGTCGCGCACCGACAGCTCGCCGGTGACGACGCGCGTCGCTGCGGTCAGTTGCTGCAACGCGGGCAGCGCCAGCAGCGCGCGCGCATGACCCATTTCCAGCTTGCCCGCCAAAAGATAATCCTGCACGGGCTTCGGGAGCGCGATCAGGCGCAAGAGATTCGACACGGCGCTGCGTGAGCGCCCCACCGCCTTCGCGGCGGCGTCGTGCGTCAATCCAAACTCCTCGATCAGGCGCGAGAGCCCCTGCGCTTCCTCGAGCGGATTCAAATCTTCTCGCTGGATATTTTCGATCAGCGCGAGCGCAAGCGCGGCATTGTCCGGCACGGCGCGAACGAGTGCCGGTATTTCAGTCAGTCCTGCTAGCTCCGCCGCACGCCAGCGCCGCTCGCCGGCGATGATCTCGAAACGCGCACCGTCGACGGGGCGTACGAGAATCGGCTGCATCACACCCTGCTCCCGGATCGAATCGGCGAGCTCTGCAAGCGATGCTTCATCCATGCGGCTTCGCGGTTGATATTTGCCCGGACGCACGCGATCCACCGCGATCATCCGCAACGCTTCACCGCTTGGCGCCGATTCGTCGACACCAGCGAGCAACGCATCGAGCCCGCGTCCCAATCCCTTCGGTCGCATCATCGTTCGGTCTCCGGTTGGGGTTGCGGCGGCGATTGCGCCGACGTCGTATCGCTGCTTCGCGAAGGCAGACCGCGCGCTTCCATTCGCCGCAGCATTTCGCCCGCGAGCGCAAGGTACGATTGCGCGCCTTTGGACATCAGCTCGAGTTTCAGCACGGGAATGCCGTGCGACGGCGCTTCAGCGAGTCGGATGTTGCGCGGAATCACCGTGCGATAGAGCTTGTCGCCGAAATGTTTTTCGAGCTCGGCCGCGACGTTTTGTGCGAGCGTGTTGCGCGGATCGTACATCGTGCGAAGCAGGCCTTCGATCTCGAGTCGAGGATTCAAATGCGCGCGCACCTTGCGAATCGTCTGCACGAGATCCGATAAACCCTCGAGCGCATAGTATTCGCATTGCATCGGAATCAGCACGGAGTCGGCGGCGCACAACCCGTTTAGCGTCAACAACGAAAGCGATGGCGGGCAATCGAGCAGAATGAAGTCGTACTCACCCGAAACTTCGGTGATCGCCGCTTTCATCTGCTGCAGCGCCTCGAATAGCGCATCTTTCAACCGCATTTCGCGCTCGGGCAGATCGACCAACTCGACTTCCGCGCCGGCAAGCTCGCGATTCGCCGGAACGAGATCGTAGTCCCCCGATGGCGAACGCGTTCGGACTTCGGCGATTTTGCGCTCGCCCAACAACACTTGATAGACGGTATACGGAAGCGCGCGCTTGTCGACGCCGGAGCCTGTCGTTGCATTGCCCTGTGGATCGAGATCGACGATCAGCACGCGGCGTTTCATCGCACCAAGGCTCGCTGCAAGATTGACGGTCGTCGTCGTCTTGCCGACACCCCCCTTTTGATTGGCGACCGCGATGATGCGTGTCATGCGCCGGCCACGCGCATCACAAGCAGATGTCGCTCGCCGTCGACGCCCGGAACATGCAGCGCCGGTGTCGCAACGACTTCGATCGACGGCGGCAAAGCGGCCATCTCTTCTTCGGGCAGCACGCCCTTCATCGCGTACAAGTGCCCGCCTGGCGCCACATGTCTTTCCGACAGTTGCGCGAAGGTGCGCAGATCCGCAAATGCCCGC
>DASPYC010000136.1:0-1705 GCA_035636955.1 Casimicrobiaceae bacterium | reverse complement strand
CCCGCCATGCGCTCGAACACTGAACGGAGATGCAATTCGCCGAGCCCTCGCAACACCGTCTCGTTCGCCAGCGGATCATGCTCGGCGACGAGCGTGGGATCCTCGGCGATCACCTTGTGCAGCACGTCCGAAATGCGCTGCTCGTCGCCGCGGCGCTTCGGCGTGATCGCGAACCCGTGCATCGGCACCGGGAACTCGAGCGGACGCATGTGGATGTGATCCTCTTCGTGCGAATCGTGCAGCACGCAATCGAAGACGATCTCGTCGACTTTCGCCACGGCGGCGAGATCACCGGGCACGGCTTCCGGGACTTCGACATATTTTCCGCCCTGCAGCATGAACAGGTGCGCGACCTTGAACGCCTTGCGGCCGTCGCCGACGAACAGCGGCGTGTCCCTGGTGATCGTTCCCTGGTGGACGCGAAAGATGCCCAGCTTGCCGACGAACGGGTCGACGACGATCTTGAACACGTGCGCGAGAACGTGCTTCTTCGGGTCCGGCGCCGAGCGGTATTCGGCCGCGACGTCGGCTTCCCCCTTGTAGAACAGCGGCGGATTCCCTTCCTTCGGATTGGGCGCGAGCTTGACCAGGATATCGAGCAACTCGGCGACGCCCGCGCCCGTGCGCGCCGACACGAAGCATACCGGCACGAGATGACCATCGCGCAGCGCCTTCTCGAATGGCGCGTGCAGCTCTTCCGGCGCGATCTCGCCCTGCTCGAGATACAGCGACATCAGCTCTTCGTCGACTTCGACGACCTGGTCGACGAGCGCGCGATGCGCGTCGGCAACGGACGAAAAATCGCTTTCGCCGGACGGGTTGAAAAAGCAGTCGACGACGTGGCTGCCGCCGCCGGCCGGCAGGTTGATCGGCAGGCATTCCCTGCCGAACGTCTGCTGGATCGAGGCGAGCACGCCGGGCAGGTCGACATTCTCGGCGTCGATCCGATTGATGACGATCAGGCGGCAGAGGCCGCGCTTTTGCGCCCATTCCATCATCCGCGACGTGATCATCTGGACGCCGGCGCTCGCATTGACGACCACAGCGGCCGTTTCGACCGCATCGAGCGCGCCGATCGCCTGGCCGATGAAGTCCGGGTACCCCGGCGTATCGACCAGATGGATGCGCGTCCCTTGAAGCTCGAAATGCAAAAGCGATGCGCGCAGCGAGTGCTGGTAGCTCTTTTCGAGAGGATCGAAATCGCTGACCGTCGTGCCACGCTCCACGCTTCCCTGCGCCGGAATTGCGCCCGCCTTGGCGAGCAGCGCGTCGGCGAGCGTGGTCTTGCCCGCCGCGCCGTCTCCTACCAGCGCTACGGTACGAATATTCTCGGTGGCGAAATGCGCCATGGTGCCTCCTTGGATGCGAATGTGGGCGATGCGGGAAGCAAAGCAACGAATCGATTCATTTCGCGCGCAGTTCTGCCGCGCCGAGTCGTGACTAATAGCGGTGGTATTCGAGCGTGCGATCCTTCGCGCGCCAGAGCGTGTCGGAGATGCGGTCGCCGGCGATCAGCACCAGGTTCGTGATCTCGCAGGGGTAGCTCGTCGTCTTGCCTGCCGCCTGCGCGCTCACATTGCATTCGATGAACACCGGCCCGCGGGCGCCTGTAGCGAGCATTTTCCGCTCGCGCGCCTCGCGCGCGAAATCGTCGGGGACCACCAGATAGAACTGGTTGTTGCCGGGGCGGTCGGCGGCGTTGATC
>DASPYC010000135.1:0-2854 GCA_035636955.1 Casimicrobiaceae bacterium | reverse complement strand
GCGGTCCGACACACGCCGTGTCTCGTGATCAAGCAGGTTGGCGACGACGATCTCGTAATCGTTGTACGACGTATGCGTGAAGGCGCCGCGGCCGTTGATGTCGCCCAGCGCCCAGATACCGGGAATGTTCGTCGCAAGTTGGTCGTCGACCTTGATGAAGCCGCGCTCGTCGGTCGCGACCCCGGCGAGATCCAACCCGAGATCATCGGTGTTGGGCACACGTCCGACGGCCAGCAGAAGATGCGAACCGACGATCTCGCGCGGCTCATGCTCGCAACTCACGTGCACGGCAATGTCCTTGCCGTGGCGCTCGGCGGCGAGGCATTTGGCGTTGAGCCGGACCGTGATCCCTTCGTTCTCGATAATCGATTGGACCGCCTGCGACACTTCCTCGTCCTCGCGCGAGATCAACCTCGGCGCCATTTCGATGACGGTGACACGACTGCCGAAGCGCCGGTACATCTGCGCAAATTCGAGCCCGATGTAGCTGCCGCCGATGACGACCAAATGCTCGGGCAGGAAATCGACGTCCATCATGCTGCTGCTGGTCAAATAATCGATTTGCGCCAAACCTTCGATCGGCGGGATCGTGGGACGTCCGCCGGTATTGATGAAAATTTGGGGCGCAGTGAGCTGACGGTCGCCCACGCGGACAACACGCGCGCTTTCGAAGCGGCCGTGACCTTCGATCACAGTCACGTCTTGCGTGTTGCGCAACCACTTCTGCACGCCGCCGGTCGACTGCGCGACGACTTCATCCTTGCGCGCTTTGACGCGTGGCATGTCGACGCGAATTCCGCCGTCGATGGCCACGCCGAAATCGGCTGCTCGCCGCGCAACATAGGCCGCACGGGCGCTGGCGATAAGTGTCTTCGTCGGAATGCAGCCCGTGTTGACGCACGTGCCGCCGAAGCGATTGCGCTCGAGAATCGCGGTCTTGCGCCCGGATTGCGCGAGACGCACCGCCAGCGGCGGACCGGCTTGCCCGGTTCCGATGACGATGGCGTCGAATGATTCGATCATGTCGATTGTCCTCGAGTCATTTCACTATGGTGCGACGCGGCTGGGTCTTCAATCTTGCAAGCGGCTACATTCAACCGCAAACAGGCACGATCAACAACTCAGCCCCGTTGCAGCGCAGGCTCGTCCACAAAGTATCTCTGCACGAGCTTCGCCGCACCGATTGACACGCACATCGTGACAAACGCAATCCACGCGTAGGGACGCAACAGCGGCATGCCGATCAGGATCAGGCCATCGTTGCTCCCTGGAATCAACAGGGTGCCCCAAGCCATCATCGCGCCGCCGGCGAAGCATTTCGCGAGCTGCGCTGCGCCGATTCGCGTGCTGCGGAAGCGCCCCGCGGTATAGCCGCCGACAAGGGCGCCCAGGAACAATGCGGCGACGAGGGCAATGCGCGCGAAGAGGCTGCCGGCCATGCCGCGAGCCAGCTCGGCAAGCACGTCGGTATATGCCCAGGTGCCGCCGATCAGCAGCAGAATCACGACAAATGTAATCCCGATTACCGCAGTGGCCGCGTGCGGCGACCAAACGCGAGTCGCCAGCGTTGTGCGAATCCTCCATATCAGCGTTTGGCTCGCGCCGTCGGGAGTGGCCGACAGTAGTGGCGATACGATCCGGAAAAGCATGAAGCCCGCGAACAACACTGCGAGCCACATCGCCGCGTCGAAAAGCGGCGAGCTGCCGGTCAATTTGGAAGGCGCCGGCGGCGCAAACAACGTTCCTACGGTCAAGCAGCCGACGTAGAACCCGAGTGGCGTCACGACGTATGCCCATTCGCCGGAACCGAGGCGCGCGATCGCACCGAATACGCAAGCGCCGTTTACGTAGGCACCCAAGCCGAGAAGAACGCCTCCCACCACGGTCCAATAACTGATCGCATAGCCGACAGGCATTTTCGGAAGCCATTGCAACGATTGCGCGATCAGCAGACCGCCGACGACCCACAGCGATGCTTCGATCATGCTGATCAATCGATTGAGCCTTCGCTTGCTGACGACTTCATCGACGGCCGCAACCGTGCAGGTCGCGCCGCGCTGGATGGCGAAGCCCATCAATCCTGTACAGATAGCAGCAACGATGAAAGCCAGACTGGTGACGACGATTTCCATGGATGCGACACTCCGGAATAGTGCAAGCTACGGGAAGCGAAGCGTTGAGGGTCGCCGCGAGACGACCCCTCGAACGCGAGCAGTTATCCGTCGTGCCGAGCGCGACGGATAATGACGAGCTCACATGTGCTGCATCATCGTCTCGGGCTTCTTGTCGTTGACGATGTCGGCGATCGTGAGGACGACGGTCACGTTGCCCTCGTTCTTCCACCAGTGTTGCAAGCCGCTCGATTCGCGGCCGATTTCACCAGCCTTGTGCAGGATCGGCACCGTGCATTGGCTGCTGTATTCGTAGATCTGGCCCTGATTCACCATGATGAGCGCCGGACGATCGGCATGCGTGTGCAGCGGAACGACGCCGCCCGGTGTGATCTCCATGTGGCGAAAGCGAAGACGACGCTGCGGCAGATTGACCGCCTCCTTGCCGAGATCGATCGAGCTCAGTTCCATTTCCGTGACGCCGACGGGTGCCGTGGCCGCTCCGGGAAGCGGATTGGCGCCGGCCTTGCCGGCGGGGCAATCGCCCGCATGTGCCGGTGCAATCGCAAACAACGATACGAGAGCGATCAGCAGCGCGGATTGACCAGCACCGGTGACGCGGCGAGCGGATGTAGACATGGCGACGACTCCTTTTAGAAATGCGAGTTAAAAAATATGGCGAAAATTCGGCAAGCGTGGCAAGAGCGGAATTTGTCTGCGATCACGCGCACGTCGCCTGCATG
>DASPYC010000134.1:0-5111 GCA_035636955.1 Casimicrobiaceae bacterium | reverse complement strand
GCGCCACCGATTTCGTTCAACGCTTCCCGCAGATTTGTCACCGTCGCGAAGGGCGCAGACAACAACGTTTTCGGATTGTTGACGAGAACGATCGAGCGCCGCGCCGTTCCCCAGCGCTCGTCCATCACGTGTTGCGCCGCTTCGACGTCCTTACGAAATACATCCTGGGCGCCATAAGGGGCGAAACCGACGAAATAAAGATCCGTGACGCCGGGCCGCTCGTCTTCGAGCTTGCCCAGCAGTTGATCGAGCAGAAAGGACTGCGCGGCCAGCACCGGCTCGGATCCGGCATTGAGACCGCCGTTCTCTTCCAATTGCGCCGATGGTTTCGCAAACCACGGGTCGTTGGGCGCGAGCGCCGTGCCGAACCAGATCGGCGCGGCGAGGAGCAAGCCGCCCGCGAGCGCGCGCCAGACTCGCACCGTCGTCGACGGCGCCATGGCGAGCGCCATGCAACGGATGAATACCACGACGATCCAGGTGAGCACGACATAATAGACACCTAAGCTGACGAGGGCAGACTCCGTCACGTCGCGCACCAGCGCCGGAAGCTCGAGCGCAATCTGCAGCGGTGGCAATGCAGCGAGGGCAATGAGCGGGAGCCGCAGCATCAACCCACGTTGCCGATAGGCGAGCGCGAGTATCGCGGCGATGAACAGCAACACGCCGGCGCCATAAAACTCGGTGCCGGCGCCCAGCAGCGAAAAGACGCGATCCGAATCGGTGCGCAGCCAATCGCGCAGCAGATCGAGAAGCGCCGAAATGACGAAAAGCGCCAGCAGCTGCGCGAGATCGACTCGAAAGGCGAGCCCCGTTACCGGCTGGAAAAATGACGTCCGCAGTCCCGCGACGAGGTTGCGGCGAAGGCTGGAAAGGAAGTAGCGCAAGGAGGAGGCCCGGAGGTTAGCGGGTTACGAAGGAATGGCGTGCTCGGCAATGAACGACTTGAGCCGCGCGGCGTCGGGTGGAAGCGACGTGACGTGCTGCGGGCGAGATTCGATTCCGCCGAATGCGGGCGCACGCGCCGGTTCGCGGCCGAGCGCTTCTTGAATCGTCGTTGAAAATTTGGTTGGCAACGCAGTTTCCACGCAAATCAACGGCAGGTGGCTTGCCCGAAGCGCGCGGCCCACCCTGATGCCGTCAGCCGTGTGCGGATCGATGATCATGCCATAGCGGGATTCGATCTCGCGGATCGTGGCGATGCGGTCGGCATGGTGGCTTCGCCCCGAAACGAAGCCCGACGCACGCACCCGCTCGGCGTAAGCCGTTCCGGCAAGATCGAAGCCGCGTCGGCCGCCGATCTCGGTCCACAATGCGCGCACCACCGCCGGATCACGGCCGACGACGTCGAAAATGTAGCGTTCGAAGTTCGACGCTTTCGAGATATCCATCGATGGCGACGATGTTGCGCGCGTCTCCTCCGCGGTTCGTGGCCGATATGCGAGCGTGCGGAAGAATTCGTCGAGCACGTCGTTTTCGTTGGTCGCAAGAATCAGCTGTCCGATCGGCACGCCCATTTCGCGAGCGACCCATGCCGCGAAAATGTTGCCGAAATTGCCGGAGGGAACCGCGAAGGCCACCTTCTCGCCGGCTTTTGACGTTGCCGCAAAATAGCCTTTGAAGTAGTAGACAACCTGGGCGGCCACACGTGCCCAGTTGATCGAGTTGACCGCGCCGATTCCCCACTGCGATTTGAAAGCGCTGTCGCCGGCGACGGCCTTCACCAGCGCCTGGCAATCGTCGAACGTGCCGTCGATCGCAATGTTGTGGATGTTGGGCTCGTCCAGCGCGTACATCTGCGCCTGCTGGAATGGGCTCATCCGGCCGCGCGGCGACAGCATGAACACGCTGATGCCGCGCTTTCCGCGCATTGCGTATTCCGCTGCGCTGCCCGTGTCGCCCGACGTGGCGCCGAGAATGTTGAGGCTGCGGCGCTCGCCGGCGAGAACGTACTCGAACAGGTGGCCGATCAACTGCATCGCGACGTCTTTGAACGATAGCGTCGGTCCGCTCGATGCGCGAAGCAGCGAAAAGCCCGGTTCCAGCGTGGCGAGCGGCGTGATGTCGTCGCTGCCGAATGTGTCCTTTCGATATGTTTTTGCGACAAGCGCACGGAGATCGGCTTCGGGAATATCGGTGATGAAACGCGAGAGAACAGCGGTCGCCAGATCGCGATAGCCGAGCGGGCGCAGCGCTTCGAACTCAGCGGCGGAGAAACGCGGATAACGCTCGGGAACAGCGAGGCCGCCGTCGGGCGCGAGTCCCTCGAGCAGAATCGCGCGAAAGGGTTGTGGATCGTTCGCCCACGCGCCGCGGGTGCTGATATAGCGCATCAGTGGAGAAGTCAGTTGAGCTGCTCGAGTCGAATCCGGACGACTTTATCCCGGACGGTCGGCAATGCCTCGATGTGGGCGATCGCGTCGACCACGCGTTTCTCGATCGACCGATGCGTGAGCAGAATGATGTCGGTCTGGAACTCGCCCTCGGAAGGCTCCTTCTGGATCATCGCATCGATCGAGATATCGCGATCGGCGAGGATGCGCGTAATGTCCGCGAGCACGCCCGGCTTGTCGTCGACGCGCATGCGCAGGTAATAGCTCGTCTCAACCTCGCCCATCGGCAAGAAAGGGACATCAGTCAACTGGTCCGGCTGGAATGCAAGATGCGGGACACGGTGATTCGGATCAGCCGTGTGCATCCGCGTGACGTCGACCAAGTCGGCAATGATGGCGCTCGCTGTAGGCTCTGCGCCGGCGCCCGCTCCATAGTAGAGCGTTGCGCCGACCGCGTCACCCATTACCAGCACGGCATTCATCGCGCCTTCGACGTTGGCGATCAAGCGCTTCGTCGGGATCAACGTGGGATGCACGCGAAGCTCGATGCCATTCTTCGCTCGGCGCGTAATCGCCAGGAGCTTGATGCGGTAGCCGAGTTCTTCGGCATACCGGAGGTCCTCGCGCGTAAGCTTCGAAATACCTTCGGCATAGGCCTTTTCGTACTGCATCGGCACGCCGAAGGCGATCGCCGACATGATCGACAATTTATGCGCCGCGTCGATCCCCTCGACGTCAAAAGTGGGGTCGGCCTCGGCGTATCCCCTCGCCTGCGCATCCTTGAGTGCGTCGGCAAACGACGCGCCCGATTCGCGCATTTCGGACAATATGAAATTGGATGTGCCGTTGATGATGCCGGCGATCCACTCGATCCGATTGGCCGTCAATCCTTCACGCAATGCCTTGATGATCGGAATGCCGCCGGCGACCGCTGCCTCGAAAGCGACCATCACACCCTTGTCCGATGCCGCCGCAAAAATTTCGTTGCCGTGCTGCGCGAGCAGCGCCTTGTTCGCGGTGACAACATGCTTGCCTTTGTCGATCGCGTCGAGCACCAGGGAAAGCGCCGGCTCGACGCCGCCGATCAACTCGCACACGATGTCGATATCGGGATGGCGAACGACGACCACGGGATCGTTGGTCAAGTTGATGCCAGCGACGCCGCGCGTGCCGTCTCGCGCGCGATCGAGCGTGCGCGTCGCGATCCATGTGATGCGGATCGGCCGTCCCGCACGTCGCGTGATCTCCTCTTCGTTGCGTCGGAGCACGTCGAACACGCCCTTGCCGACGGTACCGAAGCCGATCAATCCAACTTGTAGCGGTTTCATCATGTCATTTTGAGACGGCGCGGCGATCGACAAAGATCAGTGGCGAATGCGTGGCTGGCGCGCGTGGGCCACGCTCGCCGTCGCGGGTGGCGCGGCGAGGAAGTCGTTGGGTCGACGACGAAGCCGCGCCGGGTACCCGTAGGCGAGCCGCTTGTGGACTCCGCGCGCCGGACATGCGTTCGCCACTGATCGAGTCACAGTCAAAGAAGCCCGTCTTCCCGAAACATTTGCTTGATTCCCCTGATCGCCTGGCGCGTGCGAGCCTCATTCTCGATCATCGCAAAGCGCACGTGGCCGTCGCCGAATTCGCCGAAGCCGATGCCAGGCGACACTGAAACTTTCGCCTTGGCGAGAAGCTGCTTCGAGAATTCGAGCGAGCCCAGCTTCGCATACGCATCCGGTATTTTCGCCCACACGTACATTGACGCTTTCGGCGTGTCGACCTTCCAGCCTGCTTCGTGCAAGCCTTTGACGAGCACGTCGCGCCGCGATTGGTAGCGCGCACAAATTTCCGTCACGCAATCCTGCGGGCCTTCGAGTGCGGCAATCGCTGCAACCTGGAGTGGCGTGAACGTCCCGTAGTCGTGATAGCCCTTGATGCGGCCGAGCGCGTGCACGAGATCGCGATTGCCGACCATGAATCCGATCCGCCAGCCCGCCATGTTGTAGCTTTTCGACATCGTGAAGAACTCGACGGCGACATCGCGTGCGCCAGGGACTTGCATGATCGAAGGCGCCTTCCAGCCATCGAAGCAAATGTCGGCGTACGCAAGATCGTGCACGACGTAAATGCCGTATTCGCGCGCCAAGGCGATGATCTTTTCGAAGAACGGCAGCTCGACGCATTGCGCGGTCGGATTCGCCGGAAAGTTGAGGATGAGCATCTTGGGCTTGGGAAAGCTCATCTTGATCGCGTGCTCGAGCTCGGCGAAGAAATCGATTCCCGGCGCCAGCGGTATCTGGCGAATATCGGCACCTGCGATGATGGGACCATAAATATGAATCGGATAGCTCGGATTGGGGACGAGCACCGTATCACCGCGGCCCGATATCGCAAGCACCAGATGCGCGATGCCCTCCTTCGATCCGATCGTAACGATCGCTTCGTGATCGGGATCGAATTCGACGCCCCAGCGGCGTGCGTACCAATGGCAGATCGCGCGGCGCAACCGCGGAATGCCTTTCGAGACCGAATAGCCGTGCGTATCGCCGCGCTGCACGGTCTCGACAAGCTTGGCGACGATGTGGGGCGGCGTAGGGCCATCGGGATTCCCCATGCCGAAATCGATGATGTCCTCGCCGCGCCGGCGTGCGGCCATCTTGAGCTCGGTCGTGATCGAAAAAATGTACGGCGGCAGGCGCGTCAGGCGCGCAAAGTCGGTTTCGGGAGCGGACATTCGAAGCCCTTCTAGCGTAAGCGCCCGGAACCGTCCGAGCGACGTAGAGGTCG
>DASPYC010000133.1:0-1882 GCA_035636955.1 Casimicrobiaceae bacterium | reverse complement strand
TGCGGCGCTCGCTGATCGACGAGGGCCGTTTCGTGCGCAGCACTCTAGAATGCGCCAACCACGCCGAACTCGTGACGATGATCACGCAGCCGCAGATTGACAGCCTGACGGCGCTGATCGCGGCGCAGCGCAACGCGGCCGCCGCCAGCGACGTCGAGGCGTTCTTCAAGCTCGATGAAGCCATGCATCGCTCGATGTTCGAGTTCGCCGGCCGCGCGCACGTCTGGGCGATGCTCCAGGGTGTGAAGCAGCATTTCGATCGCGTGCGCTGGCTGTTGCTCGAGCGCGTTGCTTACCATGCGCGCCGCGCGCAGCAGGAGCACGAGGCGATCATGGATCGGCTGCTCGCGCGCGACGCAGCGGGCTTGACGCAGGCGGTCAGCCATCACATCAACGCGATCACCGGACATATGCAGGAATTGCACGATCGCGCGCCGCCGACGTATTTCGTCGATTGAACGCCAACCGGATGCAACCATGAAGATCGAACGGGCCTATACCATCCTTACTTGCCCCGGACGCAATTTCGTGACGCTGAAGGTTGTTACCGACGAAGGCGTGCATGGTCTCGGCGACGCGACGCTGAATGGCCGCGAGCTCGCCGTCAAGGCTTACCTCGACGATCACGTCATCCCGTGCCTGATCGGACGCGACCCGCGCAACATCGAGGACATCTGGCAATACCTCTATCGCGGCGCGTACTGGCGACGCGGACCCGTCACGATGGCCGCGATCGCCGCGGTCGATGTCGCATTGTGGGACATCAAGGGCAAGCTCGCGCAAATGCCGGTGTATCAACTGCTCGGCGGTAAGAGTCGCGCCGGCGCGATGGTTTACGGCCATGCGAACGGCCGCGATCACGCCGAGACCGTTGAAGCCGTGGGGCGTTATCTCGAAAAGGGCTTCAAGGCGATCCGCGTCCAATCGGGCGTGCCGGGTCTCGAGAAGGTCTATGGCGTCGGAAAGGGTTCGGGTTACTACGAGCCGGCGCAAAAGGGACTGCCGCCTGAAGAGCCGTGGGACACATCGCTCTATTTACGCCACACGCCGGAGCTCTTCCGAAAGGTGCGCGATGCCCACGGCTACGATTTCCACTTGTTGCACGATGCGCATCACCGATTGACGCCGATCGAAGCCGCGCGGCTCGGCAAGGATAGCGAACCGTTTCGCCTATTCTGGATCGAGGACGCGACGCCGGCCGAGAATCAGGAATCGTTCCGTTTGATTCGGCAGCACACGACGACGCCGCTCGCCGTGGGCGAGATCTTCAACTCGATCTGGGACTGCAAGGACCTGATCTGCGAACAGTTGATCGACTATGTCCGCGCGACGATCGTGCACGCGGGCGGGATCACTCACGTGCGCCGCATCGCGGATTTTGCAGCGCTCTATCAGGTGCGCACCGGCTTTCACGGCGCCACCGATCTGTCGCCGGTGTGCATGGCCGCGGCGGTCAACTTCGATCTGTGGGTGCCGAACTTCGGCATTCAGGAGCTGATGCCGCACGCCGAAGTGACCGACGAAGTGTTCCCGCACAACTATCGCTTCGAGGACGGCTATCTGGTGATGGACGAAGTGCCCGGACTCGGCGTCGACATCGACGAGAAGCGCGCGGCGCAATATCCTTACGAGCGCGCCTATCTGCCCGTCGCGCGGCTGCGCGACGGCTCAATGTGGAATTGGTAGCGAGGTGCAAGCATGCTAAGCGTCGTCGTCGAGCAACCCAACCAGATGGCCGTGCGCGAGCGGCCGCAGCCGCAACCTAGCGCCGCCGAAGTTCGCGTGCGGGTCCGCTACGCCGGCATCTGCGGCTCGGACGTGCACATCCTGCACGGCAAGAATCCGTTCGTCGTGTATCCGCGGGTGATCGGCCACGAGTTCG
>DASPYC010000132.1:0-7959 GCA_035636955.1 Casimicrobiaceae bacterium | reverse complement strand
TGACACCCAGCTCGGAGGCGAGCTCGTCGAGCGCCGCGACGTCGCAACCATTCAATCCGTAGCGGCGCTCGATGACGAGCCGCTGCCGCTCGGTCAGCTCAACCAGCCATTCGCCGACGAAACGCTCGATGCTGCTCACATGCAGCAATAATTCCGGCGAGACGGCTGCATCGTCGGCGACGCTGTCTCGAACAGTGAGCGCCGGATCATGGTCGAGCGGAGCATCGAGCGACACCGGTTGCTCGCGATAACGCAGCAGCCGCTCCACTTCGTCGACCTCCTTGCCGAGCAGATGCGCGACGTCCTCGAGCGTGGTATCACGCTCGCCGGCGGGTGCATGGGTCTCGAGATGACGCATCGCGCGGAGCACGACATTCATTTCCTTTACGACGTTCACAGGAAGGCGAATCGTGCGCGACTGGTTCATCACCGCGCGCTCGATCGACTGCCGAATCCACCATGTCGCGTACGTCGAAAAACGGAATCCGCGCTCGGGATCAAATTTTTCGAGTGCGTGGATCAAGCCGAGATTGCCTTCCTCGACAAGATCCGGCAGCGCGAGCCCCCGATGCAGATAATGACGTGCAATGCTCACCACGAGACGCAGATTGCGCTCGATCAGCGTCTGGCGCGCCGAGAACTCACCCGCGCGCATCGCACGCGCCAGTGCGAGCTCCTGCGACGGTGTCAGCAGCGGCCGTGCGCCGATGTCGTTCAGATAGAGCTGGGTCAAGTCGACGACGAAGTCCGCGGCCAAGCCGGGGGCCGGCGCGTCGAGCGGCAATTCGAACGAGACCGTGTCGTAAGGCTCGGTGTCGTCGCTCGTCGCGGCGGCGTCGTCGCGCACGGGAGCGTCGACCGACGAGGCAGCCGGCGTGGATTTCATGCCGGCGGCAGATAACGCACGGGATCCATCGGTTTGCCGAGCCGCCGAATCTCGAAATGCAGCTTCACTTGGTCGGCATCGGTGTTGCCCATCTCGGCGATCTTCTGTCCCTTCGTGACTTGCTGACCTTCCTTGACGAGGATTTCGCGGTTGTGCGCATACGCGGACAGGTAGATGTTGTTGTGTTTGATGATGATCAATTTCCCATAGCCGCGAAGCCCTGTGCCGGCATATACGACGCGGCCCGGCGCGCTCGCGATCACCGGTTCGCCGGCCGTCCCCGCGATATCGATGCCTTTGAGATTCGCGGTCTCGGAGAAGGCGCCGATTAGCTTGCCCTTCGCGGGCCATGCCCAGTCCAGCCGGTCATCGTCGCCGTTATCGCTCGGCGGGCGAGCGCCTTCGCTTTTTGCATCGGCGCGCGGCGGTGCGACCGGAATGCCATCCGACGGCGCTGGCGGTGCCATGGCGACCGTTGCGCCGGCCGCGGTCAGTTCGCGCACCGCATGCTCGGAATACGGTTCCTTCAACGCCTTCGGCGTGGATTTTACGTTGTCACCGGGACGCACGACGGAAGGCGGTGTTCCCGGCTTCCCTTCGGCCGCGATCGGTGGCGGCACCCGTAGCGGCGCCGTTGTCACGCCTGCTGCCATCGGCGCCGCGCCGCTTTCGGTTGGCGCCGACAAGCGAAGCACTTGGCCGATGCGGATGACATTCGGATTCTCGAGATTGTTCCACGCCGCAAGCTCGCGATAGTCGAGCCCGTTGTCGAGCGCGATTTGATGCATCGTGTCGCCGCGCTTCACTGTGTAGGTTTGCGGCCGTGTCTCGGATTCCGCCGCGATCGGAGCTGGCGGCGGAGCGGATATTGCCGTCGCCGCGTTCGGGGGCGGCCTGGCGACGCGATCCTCGACCGGCGCCGGCTCTCGCGTCGCGCATCCCGCGAGAATAAGCAGAATCAACAACGGCGCTGCGATCGGCGCCCGGGCGGCAAATCCTCGACTAATAATCGGCAAGCGCAATGACATCGATTGGAGCAGCGCCGGATCACACACCGACATTCAGGCAGTTCCCGGCAACAGCGGAACGAATCTTACCGCATCGAATGTCTGTTCTCGATATCCGTTCGGTTGAGCTTCGATGACGGTAAGCCGTTGCGTGCCCGCGTCGTCAGGATTCGCGAGCGGCAGCACCATGCGACCCGTTGCGCGCAGATGGCGGAGCAACGCTGTCGGTACATGCGTCGCGCCCGCAGTCACGATGATTGCATCCACGGTGAGATCCTCGCCGAGATCGGAGCTGCCGTCGCCATGCTTCAGCCGAACGTTCTTGATTTTGAGCGCCTGCAGGTTGCGCCGCGCTTTCGCGACGAGTGCGCCGATCCTTTCAACGGTATAAACGGTTTTCGCGATGTGGGCGAGGACAGCCGTCTGATAGCCGCATCCGGTGCCGATCTCGAGCACGGTTTCGAGTGGACGGCCGCCTCGTGCCAATTCCGTCATTCGTGCAACGACCCACGGTTGCGAGATCGTCTGACCCTGGCCGATCGGCAGCGGTGCATCGTCGTACGCACGAATGGCAAGCGCTTCGTCGACGAAAATGTGCCGCGGAACGGCGTTGATCGCGGCAAGAACGATCTCGTCGCGGATGCCCTCTGTGCGCAGCCGCTCGACCATCCGCGCGCGTGTGCGATCGGACGTCATCCCGATGCCGGTGTGATCGGGCCCTCGCGCCCTCATCGCTCGCGTTCCTATCGCTGCGAGCGCCGGCGGCTCAACGTTCGAGCCATACGCCGACGTCCGGCATTTGATCGCGATTGGTGAGATCGATCTGCAGCGGCGTCACGGAAACGAAGTGCTGTTCGACCGCATGAAAATCGGTTCCGTCGCCGGCGTCGGCAGCGGGGCCGGCAGCACCCACCCAGTACACGGTCTCGCCGCGCGGGCTTTCGGTGCGGATCACGTCTTCGGCGCGATGGCGGCGCCCGAGCCGCGTGATCTTGATGCCGTTGAGATCGTGACGGGGCACATCGGGGACGTTGACGTTGAGAAGCCACGGACCGGCGGTCCGGCGCGCATGGCGCTCGACGAGATCGATCGCAATCTGTGTCGCGGTTTCGAAATGGCGCGCCGTCTTCGACGCGAGCGAGATGGCGATCGACGGAATGCCGAGCAAAAAGCCTTCGGTGGCAGCAGCGACCGTTCCTGAATAAATCGTGTCGTCGCCCATGTTGGCGCCGAGATTGACACCCGAAATCACCATATCCGGCAGCTGATCGAGAAGGCCGGTCACAGCCAGATGCACGCAATCAGTAGGCGTGCCGTTGACGAAAAGGAAGCCGTTGGACGCGCGCCGAACCGATAACGGGCGGTCGAGCGTCAATGAATTCGAAGCGCCGCTGCGATCGCGTTCGGGGGCGACAACCGTGATTTCGGCGCGGGGCGCAAGCGCCGCCGCAAGTTGTTCGAGGCCGGGGGCGAAGTAGCCGTCGTCGTTGGAAAGCAGGATGCGCATGAGAGAAAGGGTCGACGACCGCCTTCGACCCAAGCAAAAATTATACGCGTCATGTGTCTAGCGGTGCGCCGTCCATCGGGGGCGACGCCGTCCAGCGGCTGCGGATTTTGTTACGATGCAGCGCGAGCATCCCCAACGTAACTCGATATGTCATCCGTTCCCGAACTGATTGCCGCCGCCGGACGCGCATTGCGCCGCGAGCGGCTGATCGACCTTTTCGCGAATGATCGCTCGCGCGTGCAACGGATGACGCTCGAATGGGGCGACTGGCGCGTCGATTTCTCGAAGGAACGGCTTACGCCGGATGTGCTCGCGTTGCTTGTCGCTCATGCCGAGGCTTGCAACGTGCCGCATTGGATCGCTGCTCTGTTTGCCGGCGAGAAAATCAATCTGTCGGAGGGGCGTCCGGCGCTGCATACGGCGTTGCGAAAGCGCACCGACACCCCGCTTCTGGTCGACGGTCGCGACGTCGTTCCGGACATTCGAGCAACGCAGTCGCGGATGCGCAACATTTCGCAGGCAATGCGCGAAGGGGGGCAAATCGGCGCAACCGGATTGCCGCTGCGCTCGGTCGTTCACATCGGCATTGGCGGCTCGGATCTCGGCCCGCGGCTCGTCTGCGACGCGATTTCAGCGGATCCTGGCGCCATCGATGTTTCGTTCGTGTCGAACGTCGACCCCGAGCACCTGTCGCGTGCGCTTTTAAATCGCGATCCGGCGACGACGCTCTTTATCGTTGTGTCGAAAACGTTCACGACGCAGGAGACGCTTGCCAATGCGTTGAGCGCGCGCGCCTGGTTATCGGCGGGGCTTCCACCGGGCAGCGATATTGGACGACATTTCATCGGCGTGACAGCGAACGTGACGGCTGCAGCGGCATTTGGCATCGCCAGCGACAATGTGCTCCCCATGTGGGATTGGGTCGGCGGTCGCTATTCGCTTTGGTCGGCGGTGGGCTTGTCGATCGCGATCAGGCACGGCTACGAGACGTTTGACGAACTCCTCGCCGGCGCCGCAGCGATGGACGCGCACGTTCGCGAAACGACGGCAGCGAAAAATCTCGCGCTGGTTTTGGGCTTGATCGGGTGGTGGAACGCGTGCGTGCTTGGGCACGCGCAAAGGATCGTCGTTCCGTATGCGCAGGCGCTCGCGCATCTTCCGGGGTTTTTGCAGCAGCTGACCCTGGAGAGCAACGGCAAGCGCGTGACGCGCGACGGCGCACCGGTCGACGGCCATACCGCGCCAGCACTATGGGGCGACACCGGAACCGACGGCCAGCACGCGTTCTTCCAGTGGCTGCATCAGGGCACGCGCGAAGTGCCGGTGGAATTCGTTCTACCGGTTCGCGCGGCGCATCCGCTTGATGATCAGCAAACATTATTGGTCGCCAATGCGCTGGCACAGGCTCAGGCGCTGCTCGTCGGCCGACGTGGCGATGATTTGCGCCGCGAGCTTGCACATCAAGATCTGAGCAGCGCGGCGCTGGAGGCGGCGATCGCTGCGCGGGAATGTCCCGGCAATCGCGCGTCGACGACGTTGTTGCTGCCCGTGCTCGACGCGCACAATCTCGGCGCGCTTCTCGCGCTCTACGAGCATCGCACGTTCGTCGAAAGCGTGCTGACCGGGATCAACGCATTCGACCAGTGGGGCGTCGAGCTCGGCAAGTCGCTCGCCAAGCCGATCGTTGCAGCGCTGTCCGGAAAGAGTTCGCTGCCGGATGCGACCGATCCTTCGACACGCGCACTGATCGAGCACGTGCGCACGCTCTCCCGCAAACCCGCCTGACGAATCAGCGCCCGACGTTCTGGCGCGCCGCCTTCACCGCCTGTGCGAGCTGAAAGACTGCCGTGGCATACAGTCGGCTGCGGTTATAGCGCGTGATCGCATAAAAATTCGGACACGCAATCCAGTAGCTCGCGCGCTCTTCGCCGTTGACAGGTTGCTCCTCAAGCATCAGGACTCCCACGGGTTCCGCGGGAATTTCCGATGCCAGCGCGTCGGCAGTCACGCCGTCGGCTTCCCATGACCACATTGGCCGTTGCTCGCTGATGCCGGCGTCGAGCTTGCGCGCGACGGCGTCCTGCTCTTCTGCATCGATTGTTGCGGGCAGAAGGATCGGTTGCCCTGCCTGCCAGTCGTGCCGGGCGAGGTAGTGCGCAACGCTCCCGACGACATCGGCGCTGCTTTCCCACAGATCGATCCTGCCGTCGCCATCGAAGTCGATCGCGAAGCGCCGATAGCTGCCGGGCATGAATTGCGGCACGCCCATTGCGCCCGCAAACGAACCCTTCGGCGCAAGCGGCGAAATCCCCTGCTCTTGCATCAGCAGCAGAAAATCCTTGAGCTCGCTTCGAAAAAACACCCCGCGCCGCGGATAGTCGAACGCCAGCGTCGTCAGCGCGTCGAAGACGCGGTATCGCCCCGTGTTGCGCCCGTAGTACGTTTCCACGCCGACGATGGCAACGATGATCTCGGCGGGCACGCCATATTCGCGCTCGGCGCGGGCAAGCTCGTCCTCGTGCGCGCGAAAGTAGGCGACGCCGCCGTCAATTCGCTCGGCGCTCAGGAATTGCGGTGCGTATTCGAACCATTTGGGCGGCTCGACAATCGGCCGCTGCATCGCGGCAATGATCTTCGGTTGAAATTCCGCAGCGGCGAACCAGCGTAACAATTGACGTCGATCGAACGCGTGCCCCGCGACCAATTCATCGACGAGCATGCGAACGTCAGCGCGTTGCGCGTAACCATGCGCGGCATTCGCCGTCTTGGTCGCGGCAAACACCGGCAAGATCGAGATCGGGACAACCGCGACGGCGCATACCAGTAAAGTGGCGCGACGCAGCGATTGGGCGAATGAGCGGAACATGAAAAGCGCGCGCGAATGTTATCATCGCCGCGCCCTAGCGCCCTCATGCATAAGCTGTATCCGCTGTTTCGCCCGCTCTTCTTTGCCGCGGATCCCGAGGCTGCGCACGACATCGTTTTAAGAGGATTGGACGGCGCAGCGTCGCTCGGCCTCGCACAGCTTGCCTCGCCGCATCTTTCGGCTTCGCCGGTTCGCGCGATGGGCATCGAATTCCCCAATCGTGTCGGCTTGGCGGCGGGCCTCGACAAGAACGCGGCGCATCTGCGCGGACTAGCGACGCTCGGCTTTGGATTTGTCGAAGCCGGCACCGTCACGCCGCGACCGCAACCGGGCAACCCAAAGCCGCGGATGTTTCGTCTCGAGCAATCCGAGGCGCTGATCAACCGGCTTGGCTTCAACAACGACGGCGTCGATCGCTTCGTCGACAACGTGGCGCATTCGCGCTATCGGGGCGTGCTCGGCATCAATATCGGGCGCAACTTCGATACGCCGAACGAACGCGCAGCGGACGACTACGTCGCGTGCATGCGCAAGGTCTACGGATGCGCGAGTTACATCACGATCAACGTCAGTTCGCCGAACACGAAAGGCTTGCGCGATCTGCAGGACGAAGAGATGTTGGGAGCGCTTCTCGCACACCTCAAGTCCACGGAAGCTGCTCTTGCCGACCAACACGGGCGGCGCGTCCCGCTCGTCGTCAAGATCGCTCCTGATCTCGACGCTGCCGCCATCGAGGGTATTGCGCGCCTTGCCATTCGGCATCAAGTCGACGGCGTTATCGCCACGAACACGACGATCGGGCGCGAGGGTCTCATCGGAGAACGGTATGTCGACGAGCCGGGTGGCTTGTCAGGCAAACCGCTGCGCGAAAAGTCCACCGCGGTGATCCGAACGCTCGCCCAAGTGCTCGACGGTGCGTTGCCGATCATCGGCGTCGGTGGAATTTTTTCGGGCGCCGATGCGTGCGACAAGATCGATGCCGGAGCCACGCTCGTTCAGCTCTACACGGGGCTCATTTATCGCGGTCCCATGCTCGTCGCCGAGTGCGTGAAGGCATTGGCCGCTCGTCCTCGCTAGCCGCACACCGTGGTCGTAGCCGGCGCCTTGTCGCTTGGGTCCCGCATCCTGGGCAGCGGTTGCTACATTCCTCATGCCCGCGCTGGGCTCCCCTCGTTCAGGGAGAATGCGCATGAGCCATCTGAAGATGTTCGTTGCCGCACTATGTTGCCTGGCCACTCTTGCCAAGCGCAGCGACATGCGCGAAATCGTCGGCGTACGTAACTTCAGGAAATCAACTTCAAGTAGCGGTGTTCGGCCTGATTTGCGCGAGATGAGCACCGAAGGGCCGCCCCGAGGTGCGAATTGCGCCCCCTCTGGGGGCAGCGCAGCGGCCTCATTCCACCAAGGCCGCAAGCGTGGGGGTCCATCACCTCACATCGCCGTCGCCGGTTCGTCCATTTGCTGACTCAGATTCGAGATGACGTTCACGAGCGCGCGGTCGAGCAGCGGCTCGGCCTCGACCAGACGTGCACGGTCGGCGCGGAAACGGTCCGCGAGATCTTCGGCCGTCATCGACATCGCCTTCTGACCCTGACGGTTCGTGAACAAGTACGTGCCGCGAAGGGGACTTATCCACGCGAGCTTGGCGAACGCGAGCTGCCCCGACTCGTTTTCGAACTCCACCCACGCACCG
>DASPYC010000131.1:0-3878 GCA_035636955.1 Casimicrobiaceae bacterium | reverse complement strand
ACATATGAGCGCCTGGCGGCGTGAATCCGAGGGTGCGATCACTTTGACGCTGCATGTTCAACCTGGCGCGGGGCGATCCGAATTTGCCGGCCTGCACGGCGATGCGTTGAAATTGCGATTGGGTGCACCACCCCTCGAGGGGAAGGCGAATGCGGAGTTGATTCGCTTCCTCGCCGACACATTCGGCGTCCCGCAACGGAACGTGCTACTGCTGAGAGGCGAGACGTCGCGTGCCAAGATCGTCCGCGTCATCGCCCCACGAAAGATGCCGTCGTTGCCCGATCAAGCGGCTTGAGCCAGCGTATTGGCGAGACGAACGTAGTCGGATACGGCAAGCGTTTCGCCGCGAGCGCCGGGGTCAATCCCAAGGGCGCGCATCGGCACTTCGTTGCAGATCGATGCGAGTGCATTGCGCAACGTCTTGCGCCGCTGACCGAAGGCGGCTGCGACGATTCGAGCGAACAGCGCTTCGTCCGCAATCACCGGTTTGTCCGCACCGAGTGGTACGAGGCGGACGAACGCCGAATCCACTTTGGGAACCGGACGGAATGCGCCGGGCGGGATGACGAACAATCGCGTCGTGCGAAACGTTGCCTGCAGCATGACGGTGAGACGACCGTAATCGGGCGTTGCCGGCTCGGCGGTCATCCTCGAGACGACTTCCTTCTGCAGCATGACGTGCACGTCGGTGAGACGATCGGCGAATGATTCCAAATGGAACAACAACGGCGAGCTGATGTTGTAGGGGAGATTGCCAACGGCGCGCAGTTCTTTGCCGAGCTGCGCGAAATCGAATGTCAACGCATCGGCCTCGTGCAAGGTGAGTTGCGCCGGTGGAAAATTTCCCCGTAACCGCGCAGTCAAATCGCGGTCGATCTCAATCGCGGTAAGGTGACCGGCTCGCGCGATGAGGCCGGCCGTCAGCGCGGCAAGACCAGGCCCGATCTCGACGACGTTATCGCCGGGCCGCGGATCGATCGCATCGAGAATGCGGGTGACGTAATGCGCGTCGACGAGAAAATGCTGGCCGAAGCGGCGCCGCGGGATGTGTCGGCGCCGATCGAATTGAGTTTGCGCCACAGGGGCGGAGGCTCGCGCGCGGCATGGATGAGATGAGTATTATCACATCCTCAACTTCGCGACCGCGGCGCGAACTTCCACAGTAGCGACGGCCGGAGACCGTCGCTACTGTCATTGCACTACATGCACGCTATTGACCGTGATCGTTAGAAGACTAAGGCGGGCGCGGAGCGATAGACGACGGCCGGCTCGCGATACACCACCGCCGGCTCACGATAAACAACCGCGGGAGCCGTGACGACCGCAGGAGCCGTGACGACCGCAGGAGCCGTGCGATAGGCAAGTCCAGTATCGTAGTGGTAGTAGCCCGGGCCCATTTCGACGCTTGTCGCGCAGCCGCCGAGCAACGCACCAAACGTTGCAGCCGCAAGCGCCAGCTTCATAGAAACATGTCTCATAAGAAGACCTCCTTCGCGTTTCCATTTAATATGGCAAGCGGGCTTGATGGAGGTTCCGGCAAGGGGTTCCGCAGGATTCCGACTTTGTTGTAGTCCAAGCGCTTACAACGAGGACTACAGTCGAGGATAAATCAGGCGCCGGAAGCCTTCGCGAGGTCGATCGCAAGATCGAGCGCCGCAAAAAGACTCCCCGGGTCCGCGGTGCGCGCAAGGGATGGGTCTCGCGCGAGATCAAGCGCCGTACCGTGATCGACCGACGTGCGGATGAACGGCAAGCCGAGTGTGATGTTGATGCCATGGCCGAAGCTCGCGGCTTTGAGCACCGGCAAGCCCTGATCGTGGTACATCGCGACGATGGCGTCGTAACGGCGCGCGATGTTGGGCACGAACACCGTATCGGCCGGAATCGGGCCGGTGATATCGTGACCCGCCGCACGGGCGGCGGCGATTGCGGGTGCAATGACGTCGATCTCTTCGCGTCCTAGATGTCCGCTCTCGCCCGCATGCGGATTGAGTCCGCAAACGGCGATCTTCGGTGCGGTCAATCCGAACGTCGCCTGGAGCTCGCGTGCGACAATTTCCAACACCGTCCGAACGTTCTCACGCGTCAACGCAGCGGCGACATCCTTCAGCGGCAAGTGTGTTGTCGCCAGCGCAACGCGCAGCGGCGCTGCGGCATCACCGCCGACAAGCATCATCACGACGCGTGGCGTGCGCGTGCGTTCGGCGAGAAATTCGGTGTGGCCGGAGAAAGCGAAGCCGGCGTCTTCGATCGCACTTTTTTGTACCGGCGCCGTGACCATGGCGGCAAATTCGCCGGCCGTACAGCCGTCGCATGCGCGTTCGAGGATCGCCAGCACGCTTTGCGCGTTCGTCGGATCCGGATGACCCGGCGCCGGCTGCAGTGCGAGCGGTTGGTGCAGAACTTCGATCGCGCTCTTCGGTGCGAACGCCGCGGGGTCGTATTCGACGTAAAGCGGCGCGAGTCCTATCCGCCGCGCTCGCTCGGACAACAGAACACGGTCGCCAAGAAAGACAAGGCGCGCGGGCCACCGCTGCTCGGCGTGCCGCTGCGCGAGCACGGCGAGAAGCTCCGGTCCGATGCCCGCAGGTTCGCCGCATGTAACGGCAATGGACGGCACGTTGGTGCTCATTGTTCGGTGTTCACGTGCGCTCGACCATAACCGCCCCCGGATCGCCGAAGATCTCGACGCTGACGGTGGGCGCAACACGCACGACGAATGATCCTGTGCCATCCGCTTCGATTTTGGCTTGCTCGAATCCTTCGAGCGGTGTCGTCGGCTTGCCGAAAATCCACAACGCCTCGAGTGGTGCCGCGGCGTCGATCTCGCCTGTGCGCTGCACGTTGCGACCCAATGGCAGCGCATGACCTTCGCGTCCAAATAGCGGGAACTGATCGAGCTTCGCGCGGTAGCGCAGCACTTGTCGCCCGGCGAATTGCCGGCGCGTGTTCAAGTCGAACCAGATGCCGGGCGGCAACGCGATTTCGACCTCACCGTCCGGCTGGACGATCGGTGCGACCAGCAGCGCGTCGCCGCACATGAACTGCGTGTCGAACTCACGGACAAGCACGTTCGCCGGAAACGCCAGCGGCATCGCGCGCATCACGGGCATTCCGGTTTGCGTCGCCTGCGTGATGACGCGCTCGAGGTAGGGAATCAGTCGATAACGGAACACCAGCCATTTTCGCGCAATTGCCTCGAGCTCTGCGCCGAACGCCCACGGCTCGCGCTCACCAATCCCATGCATGCGGATGTGCGAGCTGAACACCGCCATCTGCAGCCATCGAATGTACAGCTCCGGCGACGGTTGTTCTGCGCCGTAGAAACCGCCGACGTCGGAGCTGTGGTAGGGATTGCCGCTCATTCCCCACGACAAGCCGCCGCGAATCGACGCGGCGAGCGCTTCCCAATCGCTTTGCGGATCCCCACCCCAACCGATCGGATAGCGCTGGCTACCGGCCCATGCGGCGCGACTCCAAACGATCGGCGGACCGTCGCCGTCGCTTTGGAACTGCTGGGTTGCTTCGTAAACGCAACGGTTGTAGAGCAATGGATAGACATTGTGCAGTCGGCGTCCGGTGTCGCCGTTGAACGCGACAGCGTCATCCGGCACATGCTCGCCGAAGTCGCTCTTGATGACATCGACGCCCGCATCGAACAATGCCTGATGCGCGTCGCGCCACCACGCATGCGCTTCGGGATTCGTGAAATCGACGATGCCGCTATCGGCGAGCGGCGTCAGCACTTCACCGAAGGGACTTGTGTCGGACGTCGTGTCCCAGCCGAGAACGTACGCGTCGCCGACCTCGTCGGTGAGCAAATAGCCTCGCGTTGCTAACTCGTCGAACAACGGCGAATGAATCGACACATACGGGTA
>DASPYC010000130.1:0-9771 GCA_035636955.1 Casimicrobiaceae bacterium | reverse complement strand
CCGCGACGTCGGGTCCACCGGTTCGGATTGGCAGCACGCTCGCGCTGACCGGACCGCTCGCGTCGACGGCGCTGGTCCATCAGATCGTCGGCGAAATCTACGTCGAGCAACTGAACGAGAAGAATGGTCTGCTCGGCCGCCCGGTCGAGTGGATTGTGAAGGACGATCAGTCGAAGCCCGAGCTCGCGCGAACGCTTTATGAACAATTGATCACCGTCGACAAAGTCGATTTGCTGATGGGGCCATACGCGACCGGCGCCATCCTCTCGGCGATGGGCGTCGCGCAACGCTATAACAAGGTGCTGATCCACCATACGTTCGGCATTCCGAGCCTCGCCAAGTACGACGCGCAATTCCCGACGTGGTCACTGGGCCCGGATCCCGCAACGACGTTCTCGAACACGGTGTTCGACGCACTCGCAGCGCAACCGAAGCCGCCGAAGACGATCGCCATCGTGACTTCCAAGTTTCCATCCGTGCATTTCATGTCGCTCGGCGCGCGCGAAGTCGCCAAGAAGCGCGGTTTGCAGGAGGTGCTCTTTCTGGAATGGGAATTCGGCAACCGGGATTTCGGGCCGATCGCGGCGCGATTGAAGGATGCCAAGCCGGATTTCGTTTGGGTTGGCGCCATCGGTCTCGAAGGCAATCAGTTGCTCGATGCCGCGAAAAAAATTGACTACGCGCCGACGTATCACTTTTACATGTATCCCGCGCCTGGTCCGATGGTGCAGGCGCCGGAAGCCAAGAATGCGCTGGCGGCGACGATCTTCGAGGAGCATCCGCCATTCATCAACAATCCCGGCGCCGCCGATTTCGTTGCAGCGTTCCATGAGCGGGCGACGAAGGCGGGACTTCCATACACCGGCGTCGAAACGCAGGCGGCCGCGTCGTATTCCGCGTGGCAGGTGCTCGAAGCCGCCGTCAACGCGACGAAGAGCCTCGACGACAAAGTGCTCGCCGAGTGGCTGCGGAAGAATCGCGTCGATACGATCCAGGGGAAGCTTCGCTTCGATGGTCCGTCGAATTACGGCGACGACTTGATGCGCGTCAAGCAGGTTCAGAACGGGCGCTGGGTCACCGTGTGGCCGAAGGAAGCGGCGGCGCCCGGTGCGGCGCTGGCGGGACCCTAACCGCCGGCCCTCGCGCTGTCATTCCGAGGACAGCGCTTTATCGTCCGCGGAACCTGCTGTTGGTGTCGTCAAAAGCAGATCCCTCGCGTTGCTCGCGATGACAAATCGATGATGCAGCTTCCGAGCGCCACGCTTCTCGCGCAATCGGTTCTATCGGGCGTTTTCGTCGGCGCGCTCTACGGCTTGCTCGGGCTTGGCTTGACGCTTTCGTGGGGCATCCTGCGGCAAATCAACCTCGCGTATTTCGCACTGACGTTTCTCGCAGCGTATTTGTGCTATCAGCTTTCGACGACGGCTGGCGTCGATCCGCTGGCATCGCTGTTGGTGATCGCGCCGTCTTTCTTTGTCGTCGGCGTGGCGCTGCAATGGGTGTTCGCGCGCTTTCGCGTCAGTCCGTTCAACTCGCTGTTGGTCACATTCGGCTTGACGGTGATTGTCGAGAGCGTGATCCAATCGATCTGGACGGCGGATTTCCGCCGGCTCGAGTCGGCGTATGGCGTGGCGAAATTTCGACTCGGCCCACTGTATGTCCCCGCACCTGAGTTGATCACCCTTGGGTTGTCCATCGCGCTGTCGCTCGCCCTTTATGCAGCGCTTCGCTATACCGATCTCGGCAAAGCGATGCGCGCCGCCGCCGAGGACGGACCGATGGCAAGCGCGTTCGGCGTAAACCGTCGCTTCATTGCGCTCGCACTGTCCGGCGTATGCGCAACGTTGTCTGCGGTCGCCGGCGTCTGTCTCGCGCTCAGCTACACGCTCGCGCCCGCGCAAATCTATGCGTGGATCGGCGTCGTGTTCGCTGCGGTGCTGCTGGGCGGCATCGGTCGGCCGCTCGGCCCGCTGATCGCCGGCATCGTCATCGGCGTCAGCGAAGCGCTCACGATGGCCCTGACCGCACCGTCGTGGGCTCCGCTCGTATCGTTTTCGCTTCTGATCCTGTTGTTGCTCGTGCGGCCTGACAAAGCCTAGGGCCCTAAACCGGTGGGGCGAATCTCGCATGGCTATCGGCCGCTCGGCGCAATCATCGTTGCGGGCGTCCTGCTCGCGACGCTGCCGTGGTTTCGCCTGCCGCTGTTCTACGAATCGTTCCTCTATCTGGTGCTGCATTGGATCGTGCTTGCGACATCGTGGAACATTCTTTCGGGCTATTCGGGCTACTTTTCGTTCGGCCACGGCGCGTTCTTCGGTGCAGGCATGTACACGACCGCGGTGCTCGCTTCGCGCTTTGCAATGCCGTTCCTGTGGACCTTGCCCGCCGCAGCGCTTGTCGCTGCAGCGCTCGGGCTCGCCCTCGGTGCGGTGGTGTTCCGCGTCCGCCGCCTGCGCGGCGAGCTGTTCGCGCTCGTAACACTGGCCGTCACGTTCGTCGTCGGCACGATCGTACTCAATACGTCGATCGATGGTGGACCGGGCGTGTATCTGAGCGCTGTGCCCGTGCCGGCGATCGGTCCGTCTGCGGCGTCATCGTTCTATTTGCTCGCGCTTGCCATCGCTGTCGTCACCCTGCTGATTGCGCGGTGGATCTTCGCTGCGAAGCTTGGCATGGGCTTGTTCGCGATTCGCGACGACGAGGACGTCGCCGAAGTGATGGGCGTGCCGACGTTTCGCTGCAAGATGATCGCGCTCGGACTCTCGTGCGCGCTCGCCGGTATCGCAGGTGGCGTGCACGCGTTGTTCGTGTCGTACGTGACGGCGGGGGAGACATTTTCGATCGTCGTTCCGCTGACCGTGGTCCTGATGAGCGTCCTTGGCGGGACGCGGCATTGGGCAGGTCCCGCTGTCGGGGCTGCGATCATCACGACGCTGTTGTATGCGTTCACTGCAGGCGACCATCCCGTGCTCGGAAAGGCGGTGTTTGGCGCTATGCTGATCGTCGTGATCCTGTTTTTGCCCGATGGCGTGCTCGGCAGGTTTGTGACGCGTCCGCCACGCCGCCCGCCGGTCGAAAGCGCTGCCGCAACGCCGCAAGAGATGGTCGCCGGACCGGCTCGCGCCCATACGGATGCCGAGCACCCAATACTGATCGTTCGCGACGTGCGCAAGTCGTTTGCGGGCGTGCAAGCGCTTTCAGGCGTGAGTCTGGGAATCCGGCAAGGCGAGATTCTGGCGTTGCTTGGACCCAATGGATCAGGCAAGTCGACATTGATCAATGTGATCAGCGGACACTATCGTCAGGACGCTGGCAGCATCACATTCGAAGGACGCGATCTGCGCGATTTTTCGCCGCATCGAATCATGCATGCCGGCATCGCCCGCACGTATCAAATCCCCCGGCCGTTCGGACACCTCTCGGTGCTCGAGAACGCGGCATTGCCCATCATGTTCGGCGCCGCAGCGCTCGATCGCGATGCTGCCGAGCGCGAAGCCGCGCGCTGGCTCGAATTCACCGGACTTGCGGCCAAAGCCGACCGGCTACCCGATGTGCTCAATCTTCACCAGCGAAAATTCCTGGAGCTGGCGCGCGCACTGGCGTCGCGACCGCGGCTCGTTCTGTTGGACGAAGTCCTGTCCGGGCTCACGCCGGGTGAAATTCAAGGGGCCGTGCAGCTGATCCGCTCGATCCGTGACGCGGGAACGACGATCCTGTTCGTCGAGCATGTGATGCGTGCGGTCATGGCGCTCGCGGACCGCGTGATCGTGCTCGATCACGGCGTCGTCATAGCCGAAGGAGAGCCGGCGGAAGTCATGGAGCAAGCCCACGTCATGACGGCGTTTCTCGGCGTCAAGCATGCTTGAGCTCAACACCGTTGTCGTGAAGTACGGCGCCGCGACCGCGCTGTGGGATATCTCGTTGACGATTCGCGCGGGCGAGCTGGTTTGCGTCGTCGGTCCGAACGGAGCCGGCAAGACGACGCTCATCAACGTACTCGCCGGTCTGAACCGCATTGTCGCCGGCCGATTTGTTTTGGACGGCAGCGACGTGTCACGACTGCCGTCGCATCGCTTTTGCGCCCAGGGGATCGCCATCGTCCCCGAGGGCCGGCGGCTGTTCACATCGATGACCGTGCGCGAAAATCTCGCGCTCGGCAGCTATTGCACCGAAGCCAAACGGCAACGGCGCGAGTCGCTCGAACGCGTATGCGCGATGTTCCCGGCGCTTGTCCCAAAACTGGATGAGCCGGCGGGCGCGCTGTCCGGCGGGCAGCAGCAAATGGTGGCCATTGCGCGGGCGCTGATGGCGCGGCCGCGTCTGTTGCTGCTCGACGAACCGTCGCTTGGCTTGGCGCCGACGATCGTGCTCGATATGTTCCGTATCATTCGCGACATCAACGCTGAAGGCGTCGCCGTGCTGCTCGTCGAGCAAAATGTCGCCATGGCGCTCGACATTGCGAGCCGCGCGTACGTACTCGAAGAAGGACGCGTCGCGGCAGAGGGCGTGCCGGCGGAGCTCGCTTCACAGCCGGAGATTCGGCGCGCTTACCTCGGCACGTAGACGAGCCTTGCGCGCAAGGGAATGATCGGTCGATACTTGGGCTATCTCGGACTCCATTGCCGCACATGACGATCGATTGGACTTCGTTTACACCGTGGTCGGCGCTGATTGGCGGCGTCATCATCGGGATCGCCGCTGCGATGCTGGCGCTGTTGAACGGGCGCGTCGCAGGGATCAGCGGCATCGTCGGCGGACTGATGCGACCGTCGTTTCCCGATCTGACGTGGCGTGCTGCCTTTGTCGCGGGCTTGCTCGTTTCGCCGATCCTCTATGCAATGGTCGCGACGCTTCCTCCGATCGACGTCGAATCGGGTTATCCGGTGATCGTGATTGCGGGACTGTTGGTGGGTATCGGTACGCGTTATGGTGCCGGCTGTACGAGCGGTCACGGTGTCTGCGGCCTTTCGCGATTTTCGCTGCGTTCAGTGGTCGCGACCGCCGTTTTCATGCTCGCGGGATTCGCCACCGTCTACGTCGCGCGGCACGTGATCGCATCGTAGCGATTGCCAATGTTCGCAACGTCTGCATTCCTGGCGGGCTTCATATTCGGCATCGGACTCATCGTGTCCAGGATGGTGAGTCCGGCGAAGGTCCTGGGCTTTCTCGATCTCGCCGGACGCTGGGATCCGTCGCTCGCGCTGGTCATGGCCGGTGCGATCGCGATTGGAGTCGTCGCGTTTGGATGGGCACGCAGGCGAAGCGCTACATTGCTCGGGACGCCGATGTTGTTGCCGCAAGCCGGTGCAGTCGAGCGCCGTCTGGTCGGCGGAAGCCTGTTGTTCGGCGTGGGTTGGGGGCTCGCGGGTTTCTGCCCGGGTCCGGCGCTGGTGGCTCTCGGTGCAGGTCAGCCGAAGGCGCTGGTATTTGTCGTTGCGATGGTGGCGGGCATGCTGCTGTTTGAATGGGCCGAGCGAATGCGCGCGCGGGCGCAGGCGGCGCTTGCGACACCAACGGTGGCAAGAAAGTAGGAACGTCAGATGCTGATCTTTCGCCAATTGTTCGACCCGCAATCGTCGACATATTCGTATTTGCTCGCTGATGGCCGCAGCAAGTCAGCGCTCCTGGTTGACCCCGTCTTCGAGCAGGCGCGCCGTGACGCAGCGCTGATCCACGAGCTCGGCCTGACGCTTGTTGCGACGCTCGACACACACGTGCATGCCGACCATGTGACCGGGGCGTGGCTACTGAAGACGCTGTGCGGCAGCGCGATCGCAATATCAGCGGAAAGCGGCGCGAAAGGCGCCGACCGCTATCTCAAACACGGCGATCGTGTGCAATTCGGTAGCCGCTATCTCGAGGTTCGTGCAACGCCCGGTCATACGCAGGGTTGCGTGACGTTTGTTCTCGACGACGAAAGTGCGGCATTCACCGGTGATTGCCTATTGATCCGCGGCAGTGGCCGGACCGACTTCCAGCAGGGCGATGCGCGCGCGATGTATCGTTCGGTCCGAAGCCAGATCCTGACGCTGCCGCCGACGTGCCTCTTGTATCCCGCGCATGACTACCGGGGCCTTACCGTGACAAGCGTGGCCGAAGAGCGAAACTTCAATCCACGCCTCGGAGGCGACGTCGGCGAGGCCGATTTCGTGGGCTATATGACCAACCTTGGCCTCCCGCATCCCAAGCTGATCGACATCGCCGTGCCGGCCAATCTGCGATGCGGCCGGCCGGAGCAAGACGCAGTGCCCGCTGAGCCCACATGGGCGCCGCTGACCTTCACGTTCGCCGGCATTTTCGAGATTCAGCCGGATGCGCTCGAAGAGCACGCCGGGTCCACGCAGATCGTCGATGTGCGCGAGCGCGATGAGTTCTACGGTCCTCTTGGGCGGATCGCGACGTCGAAATGGATTCCGTTGGGCGAGCTCTCGCGCCGCGCGGGCGAGCTTTCAAACGATCGGCCGATCGTTGTCGTTTGCCGATCCGGCGCGCGTTCTGCGCAAGCGTCGGTGCTGCTGCAAAAAGCGGGCTTTAGCGATGTCGCCAATCTCGCGGGCGGGATGCTGCGGTGGCGCGCCGAGGGGTATCCGGTCGAAGGCAGCCGCGACTAACTTCCCACCACTACATCGCGCACTTACCGGCGTAGCCGTCGGACACCGTCGTTTCCCACCCGGAAGGCGCAATGCCGAGCCCGTCGAACAGCACCGGCAGCTGATTCGCGATGCCGTATTTGGGGTCGTTGCGGCGGCGCTCGTTTACGGTGCGGATGATGTTCCATTCGTCGTGTGCGCCGCGGCTGAACGCCGTCGACGCCTTGAGCGCGTAGTAATTGCGAAACGCGGTCTTCGAGAGGCCGTCCTTCGCCGCCTTCTCGAACGAAGTATTCGTCTTGACGCGCTTGTCGAAGAACTGGTCGATCTTCGCCATGTCGCTGTTGCCATCGAGCGCGAAATAGCGGGCGAAGTCCTGCGGTCCCACAAAATAGGCGAAATCGAGGTCCTCGCCGAGGCCGTTCGGTCCTTCGAGGAGTGACGTCCACATCAGCATGTAATCGGCGCCCGACGCGCCGCTTGGCAGGTCGGCATCCAGCGTCCCCGGATTCAGCACGAAAACCTGTTCGCCGCCGAAGCGCTTCTCAATGGCCATCTTCGCGCCTTCGGCGACTTCCTTATTGACGTCGAAATTTCCGCCCCCGGACGGCGACAACGGCACACTCATGTAACCGACGAGCTTGCCCGCCTTGCGTTGTTCGGCCAGCAATTGCCGAAAACGGGCGACCTTGGCGTCGATCGTCGGGCGAAACTCCGCGTTGACGCAATAGCAAACGTTGATCTTCGTGCATTCGGTCGCTTTCGCGGCGTTTGCTGTGCCGTTTGCGGCTATCGCAACGCAGGCACCCAGCAATGCGGCAACAGCGTACGCGCACGCCTGTCGTGCAACCATCATTCCTTCTCCTTTAGAAGTACCTGCGATCAGTCCGGTTGCGCCGCTCGGTCAACGGCTCGCGCCGCGACCAAATTTGTCGGCAGCGCATAGTCGCGATATTTTTCCCGCAACGTTCGTTTGGAGAGTTTGCCGGTCGCGGTATGCGGCAGCTCGTCGACGAACACGACGTCGTCGGGAATCCACCACTTCGCGGTCTTCCCGCAATAGAAATCGAGCATCGCCTCGCGCGTCAGCTCACATCCCTGCTTGCGGACGACGAACAGCAGCGGCCGCTCATCCCATTTCGGATGACGAACGCCGATGACGGCGGCCTCGATGACGGCCGGATGGCCCACCGCAATGTTCTCGAGCTCGATCGAGCTGATCCATTCACCGCCGGACTTGATCATGTCCTTCGATCGATCGGTGATTTGTAGATAGCCGTCCGCGTCCAGCGTTCCGACATCCCCGGTCGGCAGCCAGCCATCCGCCGTCAGCGGGTTGCCGCCTTCGTTCCTGAAATATTCGCGCAGGACCCACGGGCCCCTGACCAAGACGTTGCCGGCGGAATGGCCATCGCGCGGCAGTTCGTTGCCGTCGGGATCGACGATTTTCATGTCGACACCGTACAGCGGACGTCCTTGTTTCAAGGCAAGGCGGAATCGCTCGTCGGCCGGGAGATCGCGATGCTTCGCTTTCGGGCTCCCGATCGTTCCGACGGGACTCATTTCCGTCATCCCCCAGCCATGCATGACGCGAATGCCAAAATCGTCGCGCAGCGTCTGCATCATTGCCGGCGGGACCGCCGCACCGCCGATCGTCGTGACCTCGAGCGTCGAGAACTTGAGGTTATTTTGCTTCATATACGCAATGAGCCCGAGCCAGACGGTCGGCACGCCCGCGGAAGACGTAACGCGTTCACGCTCGAACATCTCGTACAAGCTCTTGCCGTCAAGCCCGGCGCCGGGAAAGACGATTTTCGCGCCGACGAGCGGCGCGGAGTAGGGAATGCCCCACGCGTTGACGTGGAACATCGGCACAATCGGCAGCACGACACTTTGCGCCGAATAGCCTTTGGCATCAGGCAGGCACGTCGCGAACGCATGCAGGATCGTCGAGCGATGACTGAACAAGACGCCTTTTGGATTGCCGGTCGTACCGGATGTGTAGCAAAGGCCCGCAGCCGTATTCTCGTCAAACTCGGGCCATTCGTAGTCGTCGGTTTCTGCAGAGAGCAAGTCTTCGTAGCGGACCAAATGCGGAATAGCCGCCGTCGGCATGTGCGCGCGGTCGGTCAACGCAATCCACGCTTTCACGCCTTTGCATAGGGGTACAAACTTCTCGACAAGCGGTGTAAACGTCAGATCGAAGAAGACGAGGCGATCCTCGGCGTGATTCACGATGTACACGAGCTGCTCGAGAAACAGGCGCGGGTTGATCGTATGCACGATCGCGCCAATGCCGGAGACACCGTAGTAGAGCTCGAAATGGCGGTGACCGTTCCATGCCAATGTGCCGACGCGATCGCTTGCCTCCACGCCAAGCCGGATCAACGCCCGGGCGAGCCGGCGCGACCGCGCGTGGGCATCGGCGTAGGTATAGCGATGGATCGGTCCTTCGATCGTGCGCGAGACGATCTCCGTGTCGCCGTGATAGCGGTCCGCGTGGCGGATCAGCGACGAGATCATGAGCGGCATGTTCATCATCAGGCCGTGCATCGCGCCTCCTGTGAAGGTCGTCTCTGACGCCGGAATTGCCCCACCCGCACCGTTAGCGTTAGCATCGGCCTCTCACAGGGCAGGTTCGATCCGTGGCTCTTGCGAGGGCGTGCGAAGACGCCGCCGTAACGGACTTCGCCCTACACAAAAAAGGAGGAGCCATGCGCAGCATTTTCCGCTATGTGCCTGCCATTGTCGCACTGCTCGTTGCAATGCCGACGTTTGCCGACGTCAAAATCGCGTTCATCGATCCATTGTCCGGTGGCGCCGCGACGACAGGCATTCTGGCGCAGAAAACGCATCAGTTCTACATCGACGCCATCAACGCCGCCGGCGGCATCAACGGCGAAAAGATCGAGCTCATCTCATTCGACAATAAAGTGAATCCGCAGGAGTCGCTGATCCAGCTCAAGAAGGCGCTCGACGAAGGCGCACGCTATGTCGTGCAGGGTAATGGCAGCTCGATTGCGCATGCGATCACCGACGCGGTGCAGAAATATAACGAGCGCAATCCCGGCAAGGAAGTTGTCTTTCTGAATTATGCCGCCGTCGATCCGGCGTTGACGAACGAAAAGTGCAACTTCTGGCATTTCCGCTTCGACGCCGATGCCGACATGAAGATGGCCGC
>DASPYC010000129.1:0-3295 GCA_035636955.1 Casimicrobiaceae bacterium | reverse complement strand
TGCGTGATCTGCCCGAGCGAGCAGACGCGCACCGCGTCCATCAGCACCGCGAAGACATTCTCGTTGCGAATCACCGCCTGGCGCAGCCTTTCAAGCATGTCCGGCGCCTCCTTCGCATTTCTCGCTTGAAACTCGCGCAGGCGTGTCAGTTGAGACTGCTTTTCTTCTTCGGTAGAACGGATCAGCTCGATTTTCTGCGGCGTTGAATCTCCGTGCGGGTTGCGGAAGGTATTGACGCCGATGATCGGGTAGGAGCCGTCGTGCTTCCGGTGCTCGTAGTAGAGCGACTCTTCCTGGATCTTGCCGCGCTGGTAGCCTGTCTCCATCGCACCCAGCACGCCGCCCCGCTCGGAAATCGCCTCGAATTCCTTGAGCACCGCTTCCTCGACGAGATCGGTAAGCTCGTCGACGATGAAGCTCCCCTGGTTCGGATTCTCGTTCTTCCCCAGGCCCCACTCGCGGTTGATGATGAGCTGAATGGCGACGGCGCGGCGCACGCTCTCCTCGGTCGGCGTGGTGATCGCCTCGTCGTAGGCATTGGTGTGGAGTGAATTGGTGTTGTCGTAGGTGGAGATCAGCGCCTGCAGCGTGGTGCGGATGTCGTTGAACGCGATCTCCTGCGCGTGCAGGCTGCGGCCGCTGGTCTGCGAATGGAACTTGAGCTTCTGTGAGCGCTCGTTGGCGCCGTAGCGTTCGCGCATCGCCACCGCCCAGATGCGCCGCGCCACGCGTCCTATCACCGCATACTCCGGGTCCATGCCGTAGCTGAAGAAGAACGACAGGTTCGGCGCGAAGTCGTCGATCGGCATTCCACGCGCCAAGTACGCTTCGACGAACGTGAACCCGTTCGACAACGTGAACGCGAGCTGTGAAATCGGATTCGCGCCGGCTTCGGCGATGTGATAGCCGGAGATCGACACCGAATAGAAATTGCGAACGTTGTGATGGACGAAATATTCCTGGATATCGCCCATGACTTTGAGGCTGAATTCCGTCGAGAAGATGCATGTGTTCTGGCCCTGATCCTCTTTCAGGATGTCAGCCTGCACGGTGCCGCGCACTGTCGACAACGCCCAGGCGTGAATTTTCTCTGCCTCGTCGTCGGTCGGCTCACGGCCGTTGTCGGCGCAAAACTTGTCTATTTGCTGGTCGATCGCAGTGTTCATGAACATCGCGAGAATCGTCGGGGCCGGCCCATTGATCGTCATCGAGACGGACGTGTCGGGCGCGCACAGGTCGAATCCCGAATACAGCACTTTCATATCGTCGAGCGTCGCGATCGAGACGCCCGAATTGCCCACCTTGCCGTAGATATCGGGACGCCGATCGGGTTCGTTGCCATACAGCGTCACCGAATCGAAGGCGGTCGACAGGCGCTTCGCCGGCATCCCGTCGGCGAGCAGATGGAAACGGGTGTTCGTGCGAAACGGATCGCCTTCGCCCGCAAACATTCGCGTCGGGTCCTCGTTCTCGCGTTTGAAGGCGAACACGCCAGCGGTGAAGGGAAAGCTGCCGGGAACGTTTTCCTTCATTTGCCAACGCAGGATCTCGCCGTCGTCTTCGAACTTCGGTAGCACGACTTTACGTACCTTCGTGCCGGACAACGAGGTCGTCGTGAGCGTCGTGCGCACTTCCTTGTCGCGAATCTTCACGACGTATTCGTCGCCGGCGTAGGCGGCCTTCGTCTTCGGCCACATGTCGACGAGCTTCTTCGCCCGCGGTTCTAGCTTGGCGGTGCGCTCGGCAATCAGTGCGTCAATGGCAGGCACTTCTCCTCGCGCCAGCATCGATTTCGTTGCTTGCAGTTGTTGGCGCTCGCGCGCGATTTTCGCCTGCTCGTCGGCACGACGATGGTACATCCGCACCGTCTCCGCGATCTCGGCCAAGTAGCGCGTCCTTGCCGGCGGGACGATCGCGTGTTGTGCGCTCGAATGCCGCAGCTTGACGCCAGGCAGCTTGCCGGATTTGAGATTGAGTCCGTGCTCGGCGAGGGTGGCCGCGACCACCTGGTAAAGCCCTGTGACGCCGTCGTCGTTAAGCGCGACGCGATCGTTCCATAGACGGGCATTTGGTCCGGCGACTCCTTGAACAATTCGCGATTGCGCTGATATTGCTTGCGCACGTCGCGCAACGCGTCCGCCGCGCCCTTGCGGTCGAACTTGTTGATCGCGACAAAATCCGCGAAATCGAGCATGTCGATTTTTTCGAGTTGGGTGGCGGCGCCGAATTCGGGCGTCATCACATACATCGACACGTCGGCGTGCGGCACGATTGCGGCACCGCCCTGGCCGATACCCGATGTCTCGACGATGACCAAATCGGATCCTGCAGCTTTGCACGCGACGATCGCGTCGGGGAGCGCTTTGGAGATCTCGCTGCCGGTATCGCGCGTCGCGAGCGAGCGCATGTAAATATTCGGGTGCTCGATTGCGTTCATCCGAATCCGATCGCCCAGCAGCGCGCCGCCGGACTTGCGGCGTGACGGGTCGATCGAAATGATCGCGATCCTGAGCGCATCACTCTGATCGAGGCGGAAACGCCGGACGAGTTCGTCGGTGAGCGAGCTTTTGCCCGCGCCGCCGGTACCCGTGATGCCGAGCACGGGCGCTTTCGATTTGGCGGCCGCCGCTTGCAGGTCTGCCCGCAGCTTGGGCGGCACAACGCCGTTCTCGAATTGCGTGATGAGCCGCGCCAGCGCACGCGTACGCGCGTAAACATTGCGATCGGTGAGCGCAGCGAACGACACAGGCAACGATTGGGCGAGATCGCTGTCGGCGGCGGCGACGATCTCGTTGATCATCCCTTGCAATCCGAGCCGCTGCCCGTCTTCGGGGGTAAAGATGCGCGCCACGCCGTAGTCGTGCAGCTCCTTGATTTCCGCCGGGACGATCACGCCGCCCCCGCCGCCAAACACCTTGATGTGCTCGCCGCCGCGCTCGCGCAACAGGTCGAGCATGTACTTGAAGAACTCGACATGACCGCCCTGATACGAAGAGACGGCGATCGCGTGCACGTCCTCCTGCAACGCGCACGTCACGATCTCCTCGACCGAGCGGTTGTGGCCGAGATGGACGACCTCGCAGCCCGTCGCCTGAAGGATCCGGCGCATGATGTTGATCGACGCGTCGTGACCATCGAACAGACTGGCAGCCGTGACAAAGCGCACCTTGTGCGCCGGTTTGTACACTAAGGGCGGTCGAGTCGAGTCGTTCATCGAGCGAAGGCAAGGCAAGATCGGCGCGGACATTATTCCACCGCGCCCGCGGTGCGCGCACGAACCGCTACCTTATATGCC
>DASPYC010000128.1:0-2971 GCA_035636955.1 Casimicrobiaceae bacterium | reverse complement strand
TTCAACGAGGATGGTGTCGGCCATTGGCAGCTTTTCACGCAAATGCCGGCTCGAACAGCGTGAGCGCAATTTCGACCGTCGTCGCGTGGATCTCGACAACGTCCTCGATCTTGTCGGCGTAGCCGCCCGCCATGACGATCGCGACGGGTACTCCGTGACGGCGCAACGTCTCGAGCACGTGTCGATCGCGTGTAGCGAGGCCCAGCTTCGAGAGCGAAAGCCGGCCCAATCGGTCACCGACATACGGATCTGCGCCGGCAAGATAGATGGCGATCTCAGGCTTTGGGACCGACAGCACTTGCTCAAGGGCTAGCGAGAGGATCGTCAGGTATTCGCGGTCATCGGTGCCGTCGGCAAGCTCGATGTCCAGGCTCGACGCTGCCTTGATGAACGGAAAATTGCCGCGACCGTGCATCGAAAACGTGAATACGGCCGGCTCTTCGGCAAAGATCGCCGCGGTGCCGTCGCCCTGATGCACGTCGAGATCGATGACGAGCGCGCGTTCAATCCGACCTTCGGCCTGCAGCGTTCGAATCGCGACTGCCGCGTCGTTGAAGACACAAAATCCTGCGCCATGATCGCGATGTGCGTGGTGCGTGCCGCCCGCGAGATTGATCCCGCAGCTCGATGCGAGCGCGCCGCGACACGCGCCGAGCGTCGCTCCGGCGGAACGGCGCGATCGCTCGACCATCGACGACGACCACGGAAAGCCGATGCGCTTAAGCGAGGAGGGCGTTAGCGAGCCTTCCGTGACGGCGGCAACGTAGTCGGTCGAATGCGCATTGGCGAGCTCCGCATTCTCTACCGCGGCAGGTACGCGCAAAAATTCCGGGGCCCGCGCCGCGATCCGCTCGTGCAACAACGCGTACTTGCGCATCGGAAAGCGGTGCGTCGCGGGCAACGGCAGAACGAAATGCGACGCGGAATAGATCAGCATCACTTCGTCGCATCGCGGAACGGACTCGATTCTTCCAGTTCGTCCACCGCGTGCGCCACGTCGATGCGCTCGCGCGCACAATAATCGGCGATCGCCGCTGCGAATCCACGATCGCCGATCGCGTGCAGCGAATGCATCGTGACCGGCAAAAGCCCGCGCGCGAGCTTGTGCGTTCCCTGTGCGCCGCCCTCGAAGCGCGCAATGCCGCGCTCGATGCAGAATTCGATGCCCTGGTAATAGCATGCCTCGAAATGCATGCCGGGGACGTAGTCGATCGAACCCCAATAGCGTCCCCACATCGTTTCGCTGGTATAGACATCGAGCGCCGCACAAACCGGCTTGTCGTTATAGGAGCCGACGATGAGCAACAGATGTTCCGGCATCGTCCGAGCGAGCTGGTCAAAGAATTCACGGGTGAGATACGGCGTCGAATGGTGCGCGCGGTACGTGCTCTCGTAGCAGCGAAAGAATAGGCGCCAATCCCGTTCTTCGATGGCGGTACCGGTCTTGCGAACGAACGAAACACCCGCGTCCGCCAGCTTCTTCCGTTCCTGCCGGATCTTCTTCCGCTTGTCGTGCGTGAGTACCGCGAGAAAATCGGTGAAATCGCGGTATCCGTGGTTATGCCAATGAAACTGCACGCCATGGCGACCGATCAGGCCCACTGCATCGCCTTCATTGGATTCTTCATCGCTGACGAACAACAGGTGCAGCGACGAAAAGCGCCCTGAATGGACCTGCGCCAACGCGGCATCGAGCATCGCACGACGTGTCGAAGCGTCCGTGGCCAGCAAGCGCGGACCGGGTACTGGCGTAAATGGGATCGCCGCGAGGAGCTTCGGGTAATAGCGCCTCCCATGACGTCGATAGGCATCCGCCCAGCCCCAATCGAAAACATATTCGCCGTAGCTGTGCGCCTTCGCATAAAGCGGCATCGCGCCGACCAGCTTCCCGTCGCTCCACGCGGTCACGAAACGTGCTTGCCAGCCGGTTTCCCGCGAAGCACAGCCCGTCTCATGCAGGGCGGAGAAGAAAGCATGCGAGAGGAACGGATGGCCTGCCGCGAGTCCATCCCATGCGCGCGTATCGATGGCGGACAGCGGCACATCGCTTCGCATGACTGGAGAGCGCGGAACAGGCAATGGCACAGGAGAGAAAGGAATCGGGGCGTCCATGGTCGACAGATCGCAATCATAGATTGTGGCGCCATCTTAGCCGCCGCTCAAGCGCGGGCGCCTTCATCGTGCATGTTAAGATTTACTGATGTACGTTGCGATCGCGCAGCTGAATCAAGTTGTGGGCGATCTTCGCGGCAATGCGCGGTCTCTCGCCGCCGCGATCGATGAAGGACGCCGCGGCGGCGCCGCGCTCGTCGTGACGCCGGAGTTATCGCTTTCCGGCTATCCTCCTGAAGACCTCTTGCTGCGTCCTGCTTTTCTCGATGCGTGCGCGCGCGAGCTTCGCGAGCTTGCAACGCGCGTCCGCGGCGTGACGGCGCTGGTCGGTTATCCCGAGGTTCATCAAGGCGTGCGCCACAACGCCGTCGCTGTCATTCGCGATGGCGCAATCGCGCAGGTCTATCGCAAAGCGCAGCTGCCGAACTACACGGTATTCGATGAGCAGCGCTATTTCGAGCCCTATGGTACGCCGTGCGGATTCAATGTCGAAGGCATCCGCTGCGCCGTGATCATTTGTGAAGATGTGTGGTTTCCGGCGCCGGCGGCGCGCGCCAAAGTCGCGGGCGCGCAGTTGATCGTGGTTCCGAACGGATCGCCCTATCACACGCATCAGCAGGCATTGCGCCGCGAGCAAGTCAACGCACGCGCCAAGGAAACCGCGCTGCCGATCGTCTACGTCAATCGGGTGGGCGGCCAGGACGAGCTCGTGTTCGATGGCGCTTCGTTCGTCGTTGATGGCGCGGGCGCCGTTGCTCAGCAGTTGCCCGCGTGGCACGAGACGATCGCGCTGGTGCGCTTCGACGGTGCCGCGCCGAAGCACGTACGCGGCGGCTTGGACGAAGCACTCGAGCCGCAT
>DASPYC010000127.1:0-5328 GCA_035636955.1 Casimicrobiaceae bacterium | reverse complement strand
AACCAGCTCTCGATGCTTTTGCCGAGAAATTGCACGGATACCGCGTAGACCAGTGCGCCCGGCAGCACCGCGACGACGACAAAAAGAAAAACCAGCCGCACCGCAAGCCGCGAACCGAAGACGCCGGCTTTCAGATTTCGGCGCAGCCGCATCACCTGCCATCCGACGACCAGCATCAGCAGCGCGACGAGCACGGCGTTCAGCACGACGAGCGCGTCGTAATTTCCGGCAAACAGCGCCGTATTCGCCGTCGCGGTGGCGAGCAGAAACAGCGCGATTCCCGAAAGGCACGCGAGGACGAGCACCACCCACCGAACGGCGCGCGACGACAGAATACTCATGGGTGAGCGCTGACACTCATGGCGTAAAGCCCCATCGGTGCCAATCGGAGGCGAGCTGCCATTCGCGCAGCGCAAGCGCGTTTATTTGAAACGGTTTCGGCAATTGCGTGACATCCAGTCGGATGCGGAGCGCAGCTTCATAGCGTGCGCCTTTCGTTAGCATGTCGGTGCGCGCGACGGGTCGCGACGAAACGCGGCCGAGAAAACGTTCGACGTCGTCCAGCGACTCGAACGTCTGGCCCAGCGGTCCGCTCGCCACCCGATATTGGCGCGTCAACGGCGAATACGATACCCGATACGTAACCGACCACTCGGCGACTTTTTCGTCCAGCCAATACCAGCGGGCGCGCGTCAAATCGAACTCGACGACGAAATGGAGCGCGATACCCTTTTGCAGCGCCTCTTCCAGAGTCGGAGTCAACGCAAGATCGAATTCCGCGGAGAGCAACACCTCGCCTTCATCGATCCGCAGCTCGGCGGACTTGACCGGTACAACATCCGCGCGGGCAGCAGGCGCCGGCAGCGCGAGCGCAATCATGACGACAGCGATGAGCCGCAGCAACATGCGGCGGCCGCGCGCGGGGGCGGTGGGAAAGGAACGAGAGCGAAACAGCATGCCGGCGGGGAGCGCACGAGTCTCGCGTCGCCGTGACGGCTTCTAGCCGCGCCACGAAGGTGCCGGCGGCGAATCGCCGCGTCAGGCTTTGCGAAGCAGCGCGTAGAAAAACCCGTCTTGATTGTGGACTGCTGCCGAAGACGAAGGCAAGAGCTGTCCCTCGATGTGCACGGCCTCCGCCGGAAACATGATGGTTTCGCGCAACGCATCGGGTTGCCGGCCGGCGAAATCGACGATTCTCGCCTCGTTTTCCGCCTTGAACACCGAGCAAGTCGCGTAGAGAAGCTTGCCGCCGTGGGCGAGGAGCGGCCACAGCGCGTCCAAAATCCGGTCCTGGTCGCGGACGAATGTGGCGATGTCCCCTGGTCGACGCAGCCATTTTCCGTCGGGATGCCGGCGTATGACCCCCGACGCGCTGCAGGGAACGTCGGCGAGGATCCGGTCGTATGGGCGCGCGTCCCACCACTTCGACGGATCGCGCGCGTCGCCTTGGAGGACTTGCACATCGCGGCCGTCAAGCCGCAGACGCAGCAAATTGGCTGAAAGACGCTGGAGCCGGCCCTCATCGCGATCGACCGCGGTGAGCGCCACATCGGCAAGCTCGAGCGCGTGGGCTGTCTTTCCGCCCGGTGCGGCGCAGGCGTCGAGCACGCGCATGCCATCCGACATATCCAAAAGCGGCGCCGCGAGTTGCGCCCCGAGATCCTGCACGGAGAACGCGCCTTCGGCGTAGCCGGGAAGCTCGGCGACCGCCCGCGGCGGATCGACGATGACGCTCCAGTCGCCCGCGGACGTGCAAGTGATCGCTTGCTCCGAGAACTTCGTCATCAAATCGGCGCGTGTCGCAACGCGCCGATTGACGCGCAACGTAAGAGGCGGCCGGGTGTTTCCAGCGTCGAGGATCGACTCCCATTCCGCCGGGAAATCGGCCTTGACGCGCGCGATCCACCAGCGCGGATAAGACCAGCGCGCCACTGGATCGCGGCGCACGATCATTAGGAGCGCATGTTTCTCGCGCAGGTATCGCCGAAGCAGCGCATTGACCCAGCGCTTCGCTGCAGGCCGCGACAGACCGGCAGCCGCCTCGACTGCGCGGTCGACAACCGCAAACGCCGGCGCGCGAGTATGGTCGAGTTGATAGAGCGCAACGGACACCAACGCATGAAGCAGGGGCTCCGATACCGGCTTGACGGCAAGACGCCGCGCCAGCGCGTCGAGCGTTCCCCAATGCCGCAGCGTCCCGTACGCAAGCTCCTGGACGAGCGCCCGGCCTCGCAACGGTGAGCCGTCGTCCACCGCTGCGAGTGCGGCATCGAGCGCAATTCCGCGGTGCACGCTGTCGACCACGCGCGCCGCTTGCTGCTGCTCTATGTGCATCGCGATTACGCTCGCCGTTCCGAAGGCGGCAAAAGTCGGGAGCCGATGGGCAGCGCACGGCCGGCCAAAAACGCTGTGCTGGACATGCGTTTGCTGCCCGCGGGCTGGAGCTCCACAATGCGGAGCATCCCCTCGCCGCAGGCCACGTCGATGCCTTCGGCCCCGGTCGCTATGACAGTGCCGGGCGCTGCATCGCTCCTTTGTTCGATGACGTTCGCCGCCCAGAGCTTGACGCGATCTCGGTTAAGCCATGTGTAAGCACCCGGCGCAGGATCGAATGCGCGAATCTTTCGCTCGATCGCGCCCGCCGGCTGCTGCCAGCCAATCGCAGCCTCGTAGGCGTCGACTTTGCGCGCGTAGCTCACGCCTTCGGAAGATTGCGGTATCTTTGTGATCGCGCCCTCGCGAGCAAGGCGCGCGAGGGTTTCGACGATCGTCTTCGACCCGGTGGCGGACAGCTTCGCGGTAAGCGAGCCTGCAGTCTCGCTTCGGTCAATGGGGATTTCGGTCGCTGCGACGATGGAACCGGTGTCGAGACCGGCATCCATCTGCATGATCGTGATCCCGGTCTTCGTGTCGCCCGCTTCGATTGCGCGCTCGATCGGTGCGGCGCCTCGCCATCGCGGCAATAGCGACGCATGGACATTTAGGCAACCGTACCGTGGCCACCCTAGGACACTTTGCGGCAGCAGCTGCCCATACGCGGCAACAATCAACACATCGAGCGAAACCGCGAACAGCGGAGCACGGGCTTCCGCGGTTTTGAGTGTTGCCGGTTGAACGACCGGTATGGCGCGACTGTCCGCAAAGGCCTTGACCGGCGAAGCGGCTCGCTGCAAGCCTCGGCCCTTTGGACGATCGGGCTGCGTAAGGCAGAGCGGTATCGTGTGACCTGCGTCGGCGATTGCCGTCAGTACGCGAGCGGCAAATTCCGGCGTGCCGGCGAAGCCGACGCGCATGGGGATAATCGCTCGCGTCAGCCGGCCAGCTTTTGCTTCTTGCGGAGCTTCGCGGCCAGACGGGCGCGTTTGAGTGGCGACAGATATTCGACGAAGACCTTACCCAACAAATGGTCCATTTCATGCTGGATACAAACGGCGAGTGTACCTTCGGCGGCCAGCTCGAACGGTTCGCCGCGCTCGTCCTGCGCGCGGACCGTCACCTTGGCGGCGCGGGTCACTTTGTCGTAGTAGCCCGGAACCGAGAGGCAGCCCTCCTCGGTTTCCAATTCGCCGTCGCGGGCGATGATTTCGGGGTTGATGAAGACCCTGAGATCATCCCGCGTCTCGGAGACATCGATGATGATGACGCGTTTGTGGACATTGACTTGCGTAGCCGCCAACCCCACGCCCGGCGCCGCATACATCGTCTCAGCCATGTCGCGGACAAGCTTCTGGATGTCCGGCGTCACAGCGGCAACGGGCGCCGCGACCTTTTTAAGGCGTGGATCGGGGTATTCGAGTATGTTGAGCTGCGCCATCGGTCGCGTCTAGCTTGCCAAATGCAGGTATCGGATGCAGAATCCTCTTTAAGTCCTTATTTTGCGGCGGTTTAGGACGTTCGCAAGACCCGCCAACGCCAGAGAGGCTATATGGTTCAACAGTTTACCACAGCCTTGCGCCGGATCTCCGCCGTCGCGCTATCCGTACTGTTGGTCGCAAGCGCCTACGCCGCGCAAGGCGTTGCCGTCGCCGACAACGCGCCGTCGAGTTATACGGTGCAAAAAGGAGACACTTTGTGGGGCATCGCCGGGAAATTCCTGAAGGACCCTTGGCGCTGGCCCGACGTCTGGCAAATGAACCGCCAGCAAATCAAGAATCCGCATCGGATTTATCCAGGCGATACGGTCGTCCTTGATTACGTAGCTGGCCAGCCGCGCTTGTCGTTGGCGGCTCGCGAGACGGTGCGCGTCACGCCGTCGGTTCGCGTGAGCCCGATCGAGGCCCAGGCCATTCCGGTCATCCCACCCGGTGACATCGAACCCTTTTTGACGCGGCCCCTCATCACCGGTCCGGACGGACTCGTTAATGCAGCGGAGATTGTCGCCGGCCGCGACGATCGCGTCGTGCGCGGGTTGGGCGATCGCGTGTACGTGGCCGGGATCGATCCGAAGGCCGGCAATTTCTGGTTCATTTACCGCCCCGGCGAACGGCTGGTCGACGACAACGGCGCGCTGCTCGGCTACGAACAAAGGTTTCTCGGCACGGGTCGAGTCGAACGCTTCGCCGACGTGTCGACGGTGCGCATCGACTCCGCGAAGGAAGAGATCATCATCGGCGATCGCCTGATTCCCGCACCACGCGAGTCGATGCAGAACTACGTCCCTCATGCGCCCGATAAGGACATCGCGGGACGCATCCTGAAGCTCGCTCACGACGACGACGAGACCGGACGGGGTTACGTCGTTACGCTCGACAAGGGCACATCTTCGGGTCTCGAGGTCGGGAATGTGCTCGCTACGTATCGTGTCATAAAGCCGATCCTCGATCGGCGCCCGAGCAACGAGCCGGCGATCCTGCTGCCGACTTTCGATCAGACAACGTTCTTCAAGCCGCCTAAATATTTGCAGGTGCCCGACGAACGCACCGGGCTGCTGCTCGTGTTTCGCGTGTTTGATAACGTCGCTTACGGCATCGTCGTCAATTCGACCGAGGCGATTCGCGTCGGCGATTACTTCCGCACGCCTTAGCCAAACTATCCCCCGTTGGCCGGACGCCCGTTCAGGACGCGGAACGTCCGGCGGCGACCGCTTTAGCGAATCGAACAATTGGCATGCCAGTCGACGCGCGCGTCGATGCGTGGGCTACGCTGGCCCTCAAGGCGCTTCCCTATCGCGCGCTGTTCGAACTGTTGCGTGCGTTGGGCGATCCGGTCGCGGTGCTGAATGCCTCGCGTGCGCGGCTACAATCGATTGTTCCCAAGGCGACGGTCGATCGACTGCTGAGTCCGATCGACTCTGAGCGCCACGCCGCAACGCGCGCCTGGCTCGAGGCG
>DASPYC010000126.1:0-3926 GCA_035636955.1 Casimicrobiaceae bacterium | reverse complement strand
TCCGAGTGGTTGGTCATGATGGGCGATTAGGCAGTTTTGACCCGCGCTGTGTCGCGCGCGTGGCATCTCCCTGCCGCGCGGATTACGAGTGAAACGTAGCTGAAATGAGCGCGTGATGGCCACGCGCCAACGTTTCTCACGTCAACTACGTCGGGAGACTTCCGTGCAACTCGAAGTCAATGGCCAGACGCACACGTTCGACGTGCCGCCGGATACGCCGCTCCTTTGGGTGCTCCGCGATGTGCTGCGGATGACGGGAACCAAATTCGGCTGCGGCATGGCGTTGTGCGGAGCGTGCACCGTGCATGTCGACGGGCAGCCGGTGCGCGCGTGCATCACGCAAGTGTCGACCGTCGCGGGCAAAAAGATTACCACCATCGAAGCGATGGCATCGGACGATCTCGGCAAACGCCTCCAATCAGCGTGGCTCGAGCTTGGCGTACCCCAATGCGGTTACTGCCAGCCGGGACAGATCATGTCGGCGGCCGCGCTGCTCAAGAAGAATCCCAAACCGCAGGACAGCGATATCGACGACGCGATGAGCGGCAACATCTGCCGATGCGGCACGTACTCGCGCATCCGCGCTGGGATCAAGCGAGTGGCCGGTCAATGAACACCGACAACCGACCCGTCATCATCGAGAACATCAGCCGCCGCGCGTTCCTTGGCGCGATGGGCGCCGCGGGCCTCGTTCTTGTCGTCGGCTGTGGACGTCGCGAGCCGGTCACTGCCACATCGAACGCCGCCGCACCCCACACCGACCCACCAAAATACGGCGCCGATTCGATGCCGCATGGTTGGGTCGACGATCCGCTTGTGTTCGTCCACATCGCGCCGGACGGAACGGTGACGATCGTCTGTCACCGTCAAGAGATGGGCCAAGGCGTGCGCACGAGTTTGCCGATGGTGGTGGCTGATGAGCTCGAAGCCGATTGGGCGCGCGTGCGCGTGCAGCAAGCGAACGCCGACGAAACGCGCTTCGGCAATCAGGACACCGATGGCTCGCGCAGCATGCGTCACTTCTTCGAGCCGATGCGTCGCTGTGGCGCCGCTGCGCGTCAGATGCTGGAGCAGGCAGCCGCAGCGAAGTGGGGTGTCTCCGTCGACGACGTCGAGGCGGTGAACCACGAGGTCATCCATCGTGCGACCCATCGTCGCGTCGGCTATGGAGATCTCGCGGAAGCAGCGTCGCACTTGAGCGTTCCGGCGCGCGAGTCGCTGCGTCTCAAAAAGCCGGAGCAGTTCCGCTACATCGGCAAAGGCGAGGTCAAGCTGGTCGATGGGCCGGATATCGTCATCGGGCGCGCGCAATACGGCATCGATACGCTGCTCGACGGAATGCTCTTCGCCGTCGTCGAACGTCCGGCGGTTTACGGCGGACGAGTGATTTCCTATGACGCGCAGGCCGCGCTGCAGGTGCCCGGCGTCGTGAAGGTCGTCGAAATCGAAGGCACGCCGCCGCCGTCGGAGTTTCAACCGCTCGGCGGTGTCGCGGTGATTGCGCAAAACACGTGGGCCGCGATTCAGGGCCGCAAAGCGTTGAAGATCACGTGGGACGACGGACTCAATGCCAAGTACGACTCTAAGGCGTATCGCGCCGCGCTCGAGCAAGCCGCGCGTGCGCCCGGCGACGTCGTGCGCAACCAAGGCGACGTCGCGGCCGCGATGCAAAGCGCGGCGCGCCGCGTCGAAGCCGAGTACTACATCCCGCATATGGCGCAGGCGCCGATGGAGCCGCCCGCGGCGACTGCACGGATCGTCAATGGACGCTGCGAAGTGTGGGCCGCGACGCAGGCACCTCAGGCGACGCGCCAACGCGTCGCGCAACGGCTGGGACTTCCGCTCGACAGCGTCAACGTCAACGTTACATTGCTCGGTGGCGGATTCGGGCGCAAATCGAAGCCCGATTACGTCGTCGAAGCGGCGCTCCTGTCGCAGGCGATGAATGGCGCGCCGGTGAAGCTGACATGGACGCGCGAGGACGATGTGCAGCACGGCTATTACCACACGGTGTCGGTCGAGCATCTGGAAGCGGGGCTCGACGAGAGCGGCAAGCCGATCGCATGGTTGCATCGCAGCGTTGCGCCGAGCATCCGCTCGATCTTCGGTCTCGATCCGAAACACGAAGCGCCGTTCGAGCGCGGCATGGGGCTCGTCAACGTTCCGTTCGCGATTCCGAATCTGCGCATCGAAAACCCGGCGGCGCAAGCGCATACGCGAATCGGCTGGTATCGCTCGGTATCGAACATCCCGCACGCGTTCGCGATCCAGTCGTTCGTGGCCGAGCTCGCCGCAGCGGCGGGACGCGATCCACTGGACTATTTGCTCGAGCTGATCGGCCCCGAGCGGCGCATCGACCCGCGCAAGATCGACGATTCGTGGAATTACACCGAGTCGCCCGAGCTATATCCGTTTGACACCGGAAGACTGCGGCGGGTCATCGACACGGCCGCGCAGCAAGCCGGCTGGGGAAAGAAGCTTCCCGGTGGACAAGGACTCGGCATCGCTGCGCACTATAGCTTCGTCACGTACGTCGCCGCAGTCGTGCAAGTCGCGGTGAATGAAAAGGGCGAGATCGCCATTCCGCAGGTCGACGTAGCGCTCGACAGCGGCGCGCAAATCAATCCGGAACGTGTTCGCGCGCAGGTGGAGGGCGCTTGCGTGATGGGCGCGGGCAACGCGCTCTTGTCGCAGATCACGTTCAAGGACGGCCGCGTCGAGCAAAGCAATTTCCACGACTATCAAGTGGCGCGCATGAACGTCGCGCCGCGCGACATTCGCGTGCATCTCATCGGCTCCGACTTCAATGCGCCGTTGGGCGGCGTGGGTGAACCCGGTGTGCCGCCGATCGCGCCGGCGCTCGCCAACGCGATCTTCGCCGCGACCGGTAAACGAATCCGGCAGCTGCCGATCCGCGATCAGCTCAGTGCAAAGGGCAACGGATGAGCGCGCACCAACATCCAGATCGCCATCGCTCGCCTCGATCGCGGCGGCGAAATGAGCTTCGGCGTGTGCGCGGACGCTGGCTCATCTGGCAGTCCAGGAGATCGCTCATTTCACGGTCGCTGCGCTGTTTCATCCGCAGGTTCCGTGTACATAGGGCTGTCACGGCACGAGCGAGCTGGCGCGCCGCACAAGCGCAAGGAGCGCACAAGTGAGCGGACCCGCGAACTTTCGTGGCACCAGGGCGCTCATCGAACCGGCCAATGCGGCGATGCTGGCGATTGACTACGATAGCGGCCGCGGAACTTCAGCAAACGTGGAATTGCGAAGACGCCGCACAATGGGCGGAGATTTATGCTGCCGTGTTTCCGAAGCACCCACTCCGAATCGAGAGCTTCGCAACACTGACCAAGCGCGAGACGCTCGACGTGCAGGGTAGGTGATGCGACCCGATGGAACGTCAATAAACGGTCTCGACGGGAACGCCGAACATGTATCCCGCGCCGCGTTCGGTCCGGATGTACTGCGGCTTCGCGGGACCGGTCTCGAGCTTGCGCCGCAAGCGCATGATCTGCGTGTCGACGGATCGGTTGTAGACATCGTCGCTGTGCAGCCGCGACATGTCGATGAGCTGGTCGCGCGACAGAATGCGATGCGGCGCACAAAGGAAAACGACGAGCAGACTGAACTCGCCGTTCGTGAGCTCGACGTGACGGCCGTCCGGCGCCTTGAGTCGCCGTGTGTTCAGGTTGAGCTCCCATCGATCGAATCGATACGCGCGCACGCCCTCGGGTCGACCTTGCTGCAGTTCCGGGCGTCGTCGCAGCACGGCGCGGATGCGTGCGAGCAGCTCGCGGGGGCTGAACGGCTTCGTAACGTAGTCGTCCGCCCCCAACTCCAGACCCATCACGCGATCAGCCTCCTCGCGCCGCCCGGTGAGCATGATGACGGGAATCGTCGATTCGTCACGTAATGAAGCCACG
>DASPYC010000125.1:0-3845 GCA_035636955.1 Casimicrobiaceae bacterium | reverse complement strand
CCACACGCCGACTCCGGTCGACGTGGAGTTTGGTCCGGTTGCCTGACGTCGACCTGAGGCGTCGCGCATGGTCGCGCGGCGCCTCGCAGCCATTTCGGTCCCCGAGACTCGTTCGCGCCGTCGTATGGCAACATCTCCGGAGTGCCCGTCCCGGAGAGGATGCCGATGACGTCTCGACTTGCGCGTTACAGCCTGGTATTCGCGATCCTCTGTGCGTTGGCCGCAATCGCGTCCGGGTTGGGATACCGCTGGGGCTGGTGGTCGTTGGGCTGGGGTTTTGGAACACTACGCTGGGCGGCGTATGGTGCCATCGTCGCAACGGCGCTTGCAGTCGCTGGCGCCATCGTCTCGCGGCGCAATCGCAACGGACGCGACTTCGTGTCGGCGATCATCGCGTTTCTCGTCGGTGCAGCGACGTTCGGCCTCCCCGGCTTGATGCTGATCAAGGCCGAACACCTGCCTTCGATTCACGACATCACGACCGATACGAGCGATCCGCCGAAGTTCGTCGCCGTGTTGCCGTTACGCGCGAACGCGAGAAATTCCACCGACTACGGCGGCGCGAGCATCGCGGCGCAGCAGCATCAGGCGTATCCGGAAATCGCGCCGTTTTATTCGGCCTTTCCGCCCGACAAGGCATTCGCACGAGCTATCGACGTGGCGCGCGCAATGGGGTGGGACATTGTCGGCACGGCGCCCTCTGACGGCCGCATCGAAGCTACCGACACGACACTGTTGTTCGGCTTCAAGGACGACATCGTCATCCGCGTGTCGCCAACGCCTCAAGGCAGCAGAACCGACGTGCGCTCAGAATCGCGTATCGGCGGGAGCGACGTGGGAACGAACGCGCGGCGCATTGCAACTTTCCTGAATAAGCTGGCGAAAGAGTCGTAAAGGGTTGCGCTGCGGCGATGACTCTATTGTGCGGCGCGCTGGCAGCTTCCGGTGTTGAGGCACGTTGCGACGAGCGAACATGTCGCAGGCTGACCGTCGAGCGTGCACCCGCAGCCGAATTGCGAGCACCAGCCTTGCTGGGTCTTCGCCATGGATTTATACGTATCGGATGCGCCGCTGACGCGCGTGCCGGTTGTCGCGCAAGCCGATAATAGTGCGCAGAGAACGACCGCCGCCAATGACCCACTGCGGATATTTCTCATGATTCTTCACCTTCCTCGATAGTGGCCTCCGGCGCAGCATCGCAATGACGGCTTCTGTCGATGTCGACGCCTACCTCGGGCGTATCGGATGGACCGGTGCTACCCCGCCAACGTTCCGCACATTGGCGGGGCTCGTACGGGCGCACATGTCAAATATTCCGTTCGAGAACCTCGATGTGCTGCTTGGCCGGCGCATCCGCCTCGATAGCGAAGGATTGCAGCAGAAACTGGTCGGTGCGCGCCGAGGCGGTTATTGCTTCGAGCACGTGTCACTGTTTGCTGCCGTTCTCGAAGCGATTGGATTTGAGCCGGTGCGTCACACCGCGCGCGTTGTCGTCTTTATGCCGCGCACGGCATCGCCCCGTTCGCATATGTTCCTAACCGTGCCGTTGCCGGAGGGGATATTCGTCGTGGACCCCGGTTTCGGCGCGCTTGCACCGCGTATCCCGGTCCCGCTGATCGATGGCGTACGCGCAAGCATCGACCAGGAAACGCACTGGATGGCGCGTGACGGAAATGATTGGATTTTGCAGACGCAGGCCGGCGACAAGGTCGTCGACTGTTGGGTATCCACGCTCGAGCGCGACAATCTCGTGGACTTCGACGTCGGTAATCATTACACGGCGACGCATCCCGATTCGCCGTTCGTCAATCGCATCATGATGCGGGCGCTGACGGCCGATGGACGCGTCACCGTGATGAATCGTGACGTTACCGTCTTGCGGGGAAATACGCCGCACGTCACGCAGCTCGCCGACCGCGCCGCTCTCCGGGCGCTGCTCATCCAATATTTCGGGTTCGACCTTCCGGACGTAGAGCACCTTCGTGTACCGTCGATTCCCGAATGGACATGACCGCGAAAGAAAGGCCAATAAGATGAAGGCCACTCACAAGGCCAACGCAATTGAACGCGTTCATGCAGCATTGACCGCGCCGAGCGTTTCCTGTGGCACTTCGAGCGAGCGACGATCCCACTTGGCGAGATCCGCCGCCGCTGCGTAGGTCGATTGTAAAAACGAGAGAAGCGCCTGCTCGGGATTGTCGCTGCGCCGCATTTCCTCGTACGGCAAGATGAATTCATGCAGCGTCGTGTCGTAACCGGCGGAAGAAGGTTCCACGTGCGCGCCTGCGAAGCCTTTCGGCTCGGGATACGCATAACTGTAGAAAAGCGGATACGGCGCGATCGCGCTTCCCGGCCAGAAACCGGCGCTGCTCACTTCGTGTGAATACGCATCCCGTGTGACGCGATCGGGAAGATTCGGGACTCCGCCGGGGTGCGGCGGCGCGGTGCGCCCCGAAAATCGCGTCACGGCGAGATCAAAGCTGCCCCAGAAGAAGTGAACAGGGCTCGCTTTGCCGTAATAGCGCGATCGAAAATGCCCGAGCACTTCGGCCGACGAGCACAGGATGCGCCAGCACCGCGTCGCAAATTCGGCATCGTACGAGCGATGGACATCATCCTCGTCGAAAAGGAGCGGGCTTTCCACTTCGCACGGTCTGCGATAGATCGACACCGGCATCCCCAACGACGTCAGCGCATCCATCAATGAAGTGTAGAACTGCGCGACCGACATCGGGACCAACTGAATCGTGCCGTGATCGCCGCGGCTGGTTCGAACATTGAGCTCGTGGGTGACGAAGTCGAGATCGATCTCGAACGCTTCGTCGTCGTACGGCATTCTTCCCGTCGTGAGACCGGTGGCAGTTGGATAGAGCGTTACTTGCCAGGTGTGGTTCCACCACGGCATTTGAGCGAGGCGAATCTTGCCGACGATCTGCGTCCACATGTGCAGCGTCGCATACGTGTCCTTCCATGCGGCGTACGGCAAATCGGGCCAGGAAAGGTGCGTCATGACGCGTTTCTCCGGACTAGCGAAGCTCTTTTAGCGGAGTCTCACGGTTTGGCCGGACTTCGACGATGCGCGCACGCCGTCCAGAACTTCCTGACAGCGCAATCCATCGGTGAAGTTCGGTGACGGTGAAGCGCGCTCCTCGATTCCCTTAGTGAAGTCGCGCACGAGCAACCGGAACGCCATCAACCGGTGATCGCGATCGTCGGTGAAAGGCGTGTAGCGCGGGGGTGTCGCGAGCGGTTTCAACGGTGCGCCGTCGCGGCTTGCGACGACGATGCCATTTTCCATCGGATTGGGTCCGGGTTGCTCGGCGATCAGCGTTCCCCGCTCCCCCATGACGACGATCTTCGCCCCGCGAGGCGGCGTGGCAGCGAAAGATGCGACCATCGTCGCGATGCCGCCGTTCTCGAACGCGAGCGTGAACTGGAACGTATCGTCGGTTTGCGATTTGACGATCGCGTTCGTCTTCGGATCGATCAGATCAGGCCGCAGGATCGAAAGATGACCGTTGACCGAGGCAACTTCGCCGAACCAATAACGCAATCCGTCGATGTAGTGCGATCCGAGCGCACCCAGCAGCCCGCCGCCTTCCGAGTCGGAGGCCATCCACGTCAACGGCCGCGGCTCGGGCGTTACGTAGCGGTCGAGGAAGAGCTCGATGGTGCAGAGCTGGAAGGCGCCGATGTGGCCGCTGTCGAGCAACTCCTTGATATAGGCGCGTTGCGGCGTATGGCGAAACTCGTGGCCGACCATGGCCGTGCGTCCGCTGTGCTCCGCGGTGTCGCGCATTTCGGCCGCTTGCTTGGCGTCGAGCGCAAACGGCTTTTCACACATC
>DASPYC010000124.1:0-4228 GCA_035636955.1 Casimicrobiaceae bacterium | reverse complement strand
CGCTGACGAACGTCACGCCGTCGCCGAGCGCGTCATAGGCGATGCTTCGCTCGGTCTGCACCGGTTCGCGGCTAAGGCGATGGTCGGCGGGATCGAGATAAAAGCGCGTCCATCGCGTCCGCGCGATCGGCCATTCGCCTTCGTACCGCAGGACGAAGCGATCGACATGACGTACTTGCAATTGCACGCGCGGCTGTTCGGTCCAGCCGTTGTCGACGCCTTTTAGAAAGTGGTCGAAGAAGCGCTTCTGCAGCTTGACGCCGTAGTCGGTGTAGAAGTGGGTCCAATGCTCGAGGCCGTGCGCCTCCAGCCACTTGTTCTTCGACACGGCGCGCACAAAGCCTTCGAAATTGCCGCGCGGGTGCAGGCCTTGCCCGCCCCAGTTCGCCGCGGACAGAAACGGCACGGTGATCTTGTCCCACATCATCGATCGCGCACGGTGATAGTCATCGTACTGCGGATGTGCGCGAATTTCATCGCCGAAATCGCAACGATTGCGGTACAGCTCGCGATCCGAAAGCGTCTCGTCGCCGCACACGAGCTTGCCGGTGACACGGCTCTTCGGACCGCGCTCGCCGCGACCGTACTGCACCGTCGTCACCTGCATGTCGTACCAGTTCGCCCAAAACGAGCAGAGGATTCCACCGTGGTGCGTCATGTCGCGGTACCAGTCGGCGGCGCCCTCCCAGATGCACATCGCCGCCAGATGAGGCGGTTGCAGCGAGGCCACGTGCCACTGATTGATGCCGTAGTAAGAAATACCGCTCAGTCCGACTTTGCCATTCGACCAAGGCTGCACGCCAGCCCATTCGATGCAGTCGTAGAAGTCACGGGTCTCGCGCGGAGAGAAATGGTCGATATACCCGGGCGAACGTCCTGCGCCACGTGAATCGACGCGCACGCAAACGTAACCGTACGGCACCCATTTTTCCGGGTCGACGACTTCCCAGCTTTGATATTGATTGGTCGATCCGTATGCGACGTCCGGATGCTCGGCGACCATCCGCTGCCATGCGCTCGGATAGCCTTCCTGGAACGCGAGACCCTTCGCGTACGGACCGTAGCTCAAGAGAACGGGATAGCGTCCCGCCTCCGCGGGGCAGAATATATCCGCGCGCAATACCAGACCGTCATCCATCGCAATCGGCGCATCCCATTCGATGCGCATCCCATCGCGGAGCTCACTCGCAGGCGACCCCACCGTTCCTCCTGGAATATGACCGCGACCGTGCTGCGATTCATTATTTTTATCGCGCGTCAATTTGACGCCACGGTGTAGCAAGTGTCAACTTAAGCGCATGCCATATCACAAACGATGGAGGTGCCATTGAAAATCGGTATCGCAGGCACGGGTCGAATGGGTGCGGCGGTGGCAATCCGCTTGCTAAACGTTGGTCATGGCGTGACGGTATGGAACCGCACGCGCGCGAAAACGGCAGCGCTCGCGGCAGCAGGCGCGAGAGTGGCCGCAACGCCCGCGGACCTTGCGACGCAAGTCGAGATCGTCATCACGGTTCTCATCGACGCGGCTGCGATCGACGCGACGTATCACGGAAACAGCGGCTTGCTTGCAGGCGGCGTGCGCGGCAAGCTCTTCATTGACATGAGCACCGTCCGGCCCGACGTGGAACGGGCGCTTGCGAAGGAGGTTACAAGTAAGGGTGCCGCGTTGATCGAGTGTCCGGTGGGCGGTACCGTCGGGCCGACCAAGGAAGGAAGGCTCTTCGGCTTTGTCGGTGGCGACGACCGCGATGTGGCGCGGGCAAAGCCGCTATTGGACCAGTTGTGCCGACGAGTCGAGCACGTGGGCGGCATCGGCGCTGGAGCCAGCATGAAGCTCGCCATCAATCTGCCGCTGCTCGTCTACTACCAGGCGCTGGGCGAGGCGCTGTCGCTGTGCCGGCCGCTGGGTCTCGATCCTGCACGGTTGATGGATATTTTTGCCGATACCTCCGGCGGTCCCAACATGCTGAAACTCCGCGGGCAGGTAATCGCAGCGGCGTTGCAAGGCAAGGAAACGACACCGGTCACGTTCGATATCGACCTGATACGCAAGGACCTTCGCACGATGATCGACGAAGCGAAGGCGCTTGGCGTGACGCTTCCGGTTTCCTCACGCGCGCTCGAGTGCTACGACGACGTCGCGCGCGACGGTCTTGGTGCGAGCGACTCGACGATGCTTCCGGCGCATTGGTTGCGGCGCGGAAACGTTATTCGCCCTTGATGCCGGCTTCCTTGATGAGCTTCGCGTACTTCGCAGTCTCGGACTTGAGGTATGCGCCGAGCTCGGCGGGCGTGCTGGTCACTGCGTCGACGCCCAAATTCGCGAACTTCTCTTTGACGTCGGGACTCTGCATGACTTTGCTCAGGTCCGCATGAAACTTGTCCGCGATCAGTTTGGGTGTTCCCGCGGGCAAGAAAACGCCCCACCAGTTCACCGCCACCAGCCCCGGCATGCCGGATTCCACGCAGGTGGGAATGTCCGGTGCGAGAGGACTGCGCTCGGGGCTGGTGACGGCGAGCGCGCGAAGCTTCCCCGCGCGAATGTGTTGCATCACCGGCAACGCATCGGAGAACACGATCTGCACATTGCCGGCGAGCAAGTCTTGTACCGACAGAATTCCGCCTTTGTACGCGACGTGCACGATGTCCACGTGCGCGAGATTCTTGAACATTTCGCCGGAAAGTTGCGCGACGCTGCCGGCTCCGCCGGAGCCGAAGTTGAGCTTGCCGGGATTGGCACGCGCATAGGTGACGAGCTCACTCAGCGTCTTGGCCGGTGTTTTGTCCGGGTTGACGACGAGAATGTTCGGCCCGGTTGCAATCAACGATACCGGAATGAAGTCGCGCTCGACGTCGTACGGCACTTTGGACAGCAGTGGATTCACCGCTGCCGGACCGAGGTTTCCGATCACAAAGCTGTAGCCGTCGGGTGCCTGATGAGCCGCGTACTCCATGCCGATCGATCCCGCAGCGCCGGGCTTGTTCTCGACGATGACGGGCTGGCCCCAGAGCTCGCTCAACTTTTGCGCGACGATTCGCGCCATCAGATCGGAGCTGCCGGCCGGCGGATACGTCACAACAAGTTTGACCGCCTTGGCCGGATACGTCTGCGCGAATGCGGTGTCGGCAAGCAGCACTGCGGCCAGCACCATGAAAAGCGCTCTGCCTGTTCGCATCGTTTCTCCTCGCGTGTCGCTCGTGCCTCGGGGAGAAATCTTACCCGAAGCGCAAGCGGCGCCCATCACATTGCACGTCATGTGTACAAACCCTAGACTCGGCCGACGATGAACTCAACACCGCAAACGACACCGCAGACAGCATCCGGACGCCGGCGCGATCAGGCGCTCTCGCTCAACATGCGCTTGCTGGCCCATCACGAGCTGGAGGGTTTCGGAGGGATCGGCGAAGGCATGGCGATGCAACTGGCGCGCGATGGCCGCCGGATCTTGTGGCTTGCGCACGAATCGGCACCCAAGAATTTCACCGGCGTGGACGTGACCGATCCGCGAGCGCCGCGGGTCGTGGCGCAGACCGAGCTGCCGCACCCGAAAGTGCGCTCGAATTCGCTCGACGTTGTGGGCGATGTGATGGCGGTCGCCTATCAGACGCAAAGTGCTGGTATGACGCCTGCCGGTTTCGATCTGTTCGATATCGGCGTGCCGGAAACACCGACACGCATTTCGCATTTCGACGCGTCCGGGCCGCATTCGCGCGGCGTGCATGCGCTTTGGTTCGTCGACGGCGACTTCGTGCACATGGCAAGTGGCGCCGCAGACTTTCAACCGCGGCATCCGAACGACGACCAGTTCTATCGAATCGTCGACGTGCGCGATCGGTCGCGACCTGTCGAGATCGGCCGCTGGTGGCTGCCCGGCACGCGCGAAGGCGACAGCGCGCCGCCACCGCAACGACTCGATCCGAAGTTCGACGCCGGCTTTCGCGCGCACAACACCAACGTTTTCCCGCAACGGCCGAACCGCGCGTATGTCGGTTATATCGACGGTGGCGCGCTGATTCTCGAAATTGCCGACAAGGCGCATCCCAAGCTGGTCAGCCGTTGGCAATATTCGCCGCCGTTCAATGGATTTACGCACACCGTATTGCCGCTGTTCGAGCGCGACTTGCTGATCGTCAGCGACGAGTGCGTTAAGGACGACGGATTCGATTGGCCCAAGCTCGTATGGGTGGTCGATGCGCGCGCGGAGGAGAATCTCGTTCCGATTAG
>DASPYC010000123.1:0-7099 GCA_035636955.1 Casimicrobiaceae bacterium | reverse complement strand
TTCCCGGCGGACTGCCTTCGGCGACGGCGTCGGGCCGCTCGAGGCGCATAAGCGTCGCACGAACATCGCCAAGCCGCGCAGCTGGATCGGGGCCAGTGGCGGAGCTCGTCGCTTCCGCCGGCGCAGCCTCCTTCGGTAGGGAGAGCGGCACCGAAAGTTGTGCAGTCACGATGCTGCTTAACGCGAGCATCGCACTTGTCGCGAGTGCCCGAGCAATGCCTACGCGGCGAGTCATCGACGCGTGTCGGACATCAGAACATCGGCTGATCTGCGACGCGCTTGTCCAGTGGCGCCGCCGCGCCAACGGGCGTCAATCGGTCCGCAGCGTCGATCCATCCGCCGCCCATCGCCTTGTAGATTGCGACCTGAGCGGCGAGCGCCGTATTCTGACTGTGCACATAGGCGAGCTGCGCCTCGAACAAGCTTCGCTCGGCATCGAGCACTTCGATATAACTCGTATAGCCGTTGTCGTAACGCAGGCGCGCAAGGCGAGCGTAATCGGCAAGCGCTGCCACGGTGCGTTGCAACGCCGCTTGCGTCGCGCGCGCTTTTTCCGCAGTGATCAGCGCGTTTTCGACATCACCAAATGCCGCCTGAATGGTCTTGCTGTAATTGGCGAGCGCGAGGCGTTGTCCGGCTTCTGCCTGCTGTACCTGACCCGCGATCGCGCCGGCATTGAATACCGGCGCGGTCAATCCCGCCGCAAAGGACCACGTGCGCGCCGGCCCCGTGAAAAGGTCGCCGAGCGCCGTTGACACCGCACCAAACAATCCGGTGAGTGAGATCGACGGGAAGTAGAGTGCCTTGGCGGCGCCGATTTGGGCGTTGGCTGCGATCAGTTGCTGTTCCGCTTGACGTATGTCGGGACGCCGCTCGAGCAATTCCGACGGAAGTCCTGCAGGAATCACAATCGGCTTGAGCTGATCGATGGTCTTGCCACGCGGAATGCGACCCGGATTGCGCCCCAGCAGCTGCGAAAGCGCCTGTTCCTGCACGGCGATGTCGGTTTCGATGACGGGAATCGTCGAGAGCGCCGATTCGAATTCCGATGTGGCTTGGGAAAGCTCGAGCTGGGACACGACGCCGCCGGCGAAGCGTTTCTGAAACAACTCGAGCGAATCGCCGCGCGAGCGCGCGGTCTCGCGCGCAATATCGAGCTGCCGATCCAGATCGCGTAGCGCAAGGTAGCCGCTGGCGGTCGCCGCGGCCACCGACAGGACGACGCCACGGCGCGCGTCTTCGCTGGCGAACACGTCTGCCGTTGCCGCTTCGGTCTGCCGCCGCACCTTGCCCCACAAATCGATTTCCCACGCAGCGGACAATCCCGCTTGATACGTCGCGTATTCCACGGCCGCATCGGCAGGTATCTTTTGCGGAGTCGCGACGCGCGAGCTGCGTTGTCGCGCGGCCTGAACGGGGAATGCAGGAGAGATGGCGACTTGCGGGAAAAGGGAGCTCCGCGTCGTCGCGAGCGCTCCCAGAAAAATGTCGACGCGCGCCGCTGCGATTCGCACGTCGAGATTGTTGCGCAACGCGTCGCGAACGAGCTCGGACAACACCGGATCGCCGAAGCCTTCCCACCACTCGACGTCGGCGATCGACTGCGCCGCCGGCTCGGCGAAGCGATAGGCAGTCGGTGCCTCGATTTGCGGCCGCTGGTAATTCGGTCCGACCGTGCAGCCGCCGACGAGCGCCGCGGCGCAGAGCAGGGCGGCGCCGCGCACGTCAGTCGCCCTCATGTGGCGCTGGTGGCGCAGCGACCGGCAGTCCCCCGCCGCTCGGCAATGCACGCGCTTCGCCGACCGGCACGTCGTATTTTTTGCCCCCGAAGCGTTCCGACAACGACTCGATCACGTAATAGAACATCGGGATGAAGAACACGGCGATTACCGTCGCGCCGAGCATTCCGCCGATGACGCCGGTGCCGATCGACTGCTTGCTCCCCGCCGCGACGCCGACCGAAATTGCGAGCGGCACGCAACCCAGAATGAATGCCAGCGACGTCATCACGATCGGTCGCAGGCGGTCGCGCGCGGCATTCATTGCCGCATCGAACACCGATTGGCCGGAATCACGATTGATGACCGCGTACTCGAAGATCAGGATGGCGTTCTTCGCGGCGAGGGCGACAAGCATCGTGAGACCGATCTGGAAGTAGACGTCGTTGGACAGGCCTCGAATCAGGATCGCGAGCAGCGCGCCGAACAGCGCGAACGGCACGGCGAGCAGCACACCGAACGGCAACGACCATTTCTCGTACTGGCCGGCGAGGATCAGGAACACCATGATCAGGCCGAACACGAAGACGAGCGTCGATGCACTCCCTGATTTTTTCTCTTCGAAGGCCTGTCCGGTCCAGGCCACCCCGTAGTCTTCCGGCAGTGCTTGCGTTCCGATTTCCTCCAACGCAGCGATCGCTTGCCCGGTGCTGTAGCCCGGCGCGGCGTTCGCGGTGATCTTGACGGCGGGAAAATTGTTGAAGCGCGTGACGATCGAAGGTCCCGTCACGTATTTGGTCGTGACGACCGCTTTGAGCGGAATCATTGCGCCGCCTTTGCTGCGGACATAGACGCGCTCGAGATCTTCGGGCGTCAGGCGATACGACGGCTCCGCTTGCACGATCACCTGCCACAGGCGGCTGAATTTATTGAACTGCGACACGTAAAGCGAGCCGAACATCGTCTCCATCGCGGAATACACGTCCTCGACTGGGACGCCGAGGATCTCGGTCTTTTCGCGGTCGACATTGGCAAGCAGCTGTTGCGACGATGCGTTAAACGTCGACGTGACGCCCGTCAGCTCGGGTCGTTGGCTCGCCTTGGCCACAAAGTCGGCGATCACGGTCGCTGTTTGGTCGAGACCGCCGTCACCCTTGGACTGGATGTAGAGCTCGAGACCGCCGGTAGTGCCGAGGCCGGGAATCGACGGCGGATTGATCGGCACGATGATGCCTTCGCGCACCGTCGAAAACGCCTTGGAGGCTTCCGTGATGACGGCTTGCGCGTTTTGGGTCTTGATGTTGTCCGAAGAATAGCGCTCGCCGAATGGCTTGAGGCCGACGAAGAACAGCGATGCGTTGCTCTTGACCTGGCCATCGAGCAGGCTGTAGCCATCGACGACGACGATCGCTTGGGACGCGGCGTTCTTGGTGAAGAAGTCAGTGGCACGCGCGCTGACGTCGGCAGTGCGATCGAGGCTCGCTGCATCGGGCATGATCACCGCGCCCAGAATGTATCCCTGATCTTCCGCGGGCAGGAAGGAGCTCGGGATCGTCCTCAGCAATTGCACCGAGATCGCGATCATCCCTGCGAACAGGAGGAGCGCGATCAGGCTCCGCTTGATCACGAGCTGCACTGCGCGCGTATAGCCGTCGGTCATGCGCGCAAAGCCGTTTTCGAACCATTTGAAAAAACCCTTCTTTTCGTGGTGGCCCGGCTTCAACAACAGCGCGGCGAGCGCAGGCGAAAGCGTCAACGCCACGATGCCGGAGATGACGACCGAGATGGCAATCGTGATGGCGAACTGCTTGTACAGCTGACCGGTGATGCCGGGAATGAACGCGACAGGAACGAATACCGCGCACAGGACCAGCACGATCGCAATGAGCGCGCCGCCCACTTCATCCATCGACTTTTTCGCCGCTTCCTTGGGCGACAGGCCGAACTTGGACATGTTGTGCTCGACGCTTTCGATCACGACGATCGCGTCGTCGACGACGATGCCGATCGCCAGCACCATGCCGAACAGCGTCAGCATGTTGATCGAGAACCCGAGCGCCGTCATGCCGACGGCGGCGCCGATGATCGAGATCGGCACTGCGATGATCGGAATCAGCGTCGCTCGAATGCTTTGAAGGAACAAGAAAACGACCAGTACGACCAATGCCAGCGCCTCGAAGAACGTGTGGACGACTGTGTCGATCGATGCGCGCGTGAACTGGGTTGTGTCCATCGCGATGTTGTAATCGATCCCGGCCGGAAATGATTTCTTCATTTCGGCGAGCGTCTTGGTGACTGCACCCGCCACTTCGAGCGCGTTCGCGCCGGGCTGCTGATAAACGACCAGCACCGTCGTCGGTTTGCCGTTCAACTTGCCGCGCACGGAATAGTCGCGCTGGCCGAGCTCTGCGTGCCCGACGTCCTTCAAACGAACAATGGCGCCGCCTTCGCTCGCGGTGCGCAGGATGATGTTGTCGAATTCGGCCGGCTCGGTCATGCGGCCGGTCGTCGTGACGGTGAACGATTGCTCGACGGCGCGCCCGGTAGGCGCCTGGCCGATGCTGCCAACGGCGAACTGTTGATTCTGATTCGCGACGGCGCGTTGCACGTCGGCGGCGGTGACGCCGAGTTGCGCCATGCGATCGGGCTTCAACCAGATCCGCATCGCGAGATCGGGCGCGCCCATGATGCTCGTTTGGCCCGCGCCGGGAATGCGCTTCAGCGCGTCGAGGACATACAGGTTCGCGTAATTCGCGATGTACTGGTCATCGTAGCGATTGTCAGGCGAATAGATCGCGATGACCATCATGAACGACCCTGAGCGCTTTTGCACCGACACGCCTTGCCGTTGCACCGAGTCGGGCAGCGTGGGCAGTGCGAGGTTGACGCGATTCTGCACGTCGACTTGCGCGAGCTCGGGGCTCGTTCCAATGTCGAAGTACACGGTGATCGACGTGTTGCCCGATGACGAGCTCGACGATTCCATGTACATCATGTGATCGGCGCCGTTGATCTGCTGCTCCATCGGCGCGGCGACGCTGTTTGAGACGATGTCAGCGGACGCCCCCGGATACGCGGCGCTTACCGACACGGTGACCGGCGTGATCTCGGGATACTGCGCGATCGGCAGGTTGATCATCGCGACCGCGCCGGCGATCGTGATGACGATCGAAACGACCGCCGCGAAGATCGGGCGGTCAATGCAATAGCGCGAGATGCTCATCGCGGCGCTGCCGCTTCGGACCCGCCGAGCGCTTTCTTTCCGGCTTGGGCGACGCGTGTCGGGACGACGTCGACGCGATGCGCTTCCACATTGTTCGGCCCGCCGGCGATCGCGGCCGGCATCTTGAGATTCGTCTGCTCGGGCCGAGCGCCCTGCGCGATCAGTGCTGCGCGCACGGCCTTTGCGCGATCCTTGGCGAGCTGCGTGTTGCGCGTCGACGTTCCGGTCTTGTCCGTGTAGCCGGCGATATCGACGGCAAGCATCGGATCGCCGGCAAGCATTCGCGCGAGCGGGCCGAGCGTCTGCGCGCCTTGTGGCGTCAGCGCGTCGCTGTCCTTTTCGAAGTAAACCTTCGCGGCGTCGCGCGATTTCTCCGCCGGCGGATCCTTCGGCGAATTGTTCGTCGGCGCCGACATCTGCGTCTGCTCGATCGACATCGGCTCGGCCGCCTTGCGCGGCGCCGCGATCGATTCGGGTTTTGGAGCGTACGGCGTGGTCTTCAACGCTGCACCGGCGCTCACGCGGATCGCGCCGTCGACGACGATCGCGTCGCCGTCTTTCAGTCCGTCGAGAATGAACCAGTTGTCGCCATCCCACGTGCCGACGACGACGGGTCGCTGCTCCGCCTTGCCGTCCTTTCCGACGACCCAGACGAAATGCGATTTCGCGCCTTGTTGAACCGCGCGCTGCGGAATGACGATGCTGTGCGGACGCACCGCGCCGATCACGTTCACCTTGACGAACTGCCCGGGTCGTAATTGGCCCTTCGGGTTCGCCAGAACGGAACGCACGAGGAACGTGCCGGTCTCCTTGGAAAACGACGGATCCGCGAAACCGATGTGGCCGCGCTCGGGGTAGATGCTGCTGTCGGCGAGCACGATCTCGATGTCGAACGCATTGTCCTTCGGCAGCCGTAATACCCCTCTCTGCACTTCGTCGCGATAGCGCAGGAATTCGTTCTCGGAAATCGAGAAGTTGACCCAGATCGGGTCGAGCTGAGCGATGTAGGTCAGCAGATTGTTCGACGCCGACAGATAAGTCCCTTCCTGCAACTTTGCGTAGCTCGACAATCCGGTGAGCGGCGAGCTGATCACGGTGTAACCGAGGTTGAGCTCGGCCGTTTGCACTTGTCCCTGTGCCGCGATGACGGCGGCGCGCGCTTTTTGCACGCTGCCGATCGCGTCGTCCAGGTCCTTCTTGCTGACCGCGTTCTGCTCGACGAGCGGCTTGATGCGCGTAAGGTTCGCGGTCGAAACGTCGAGCGTCGCCTGCTGCTGCGCAAGCTCGCCTTTGGCCGATTGGAGGCTCGCCGCCAACGGCTTGCGATCGATTTGGAAGAGCGGCTGTCCCGCGCGTACGAGGTCGCCTTCAACGTAGAGCCGCTTCTCGAGAAAGCCGTCGACACGCGCGCGGATCTCGACCTCGCGCGAGCTCTGTGTTTGACCGACGAACTCGAAGTTGACCGGCGTATCGCGCGCGGTCACCGTCATGACCGTCACGTCGATGGGTGGACGGTGTGCCGGTGCCTTGGCCTCCTCCTTGCCGCAACCTGGGAGCAGCCAGAATACAAACAGCGCCGGCACGAGCGCGCAAAAACGCGGAGCGAAAATCTTCATGCGGTTGGAGCCTCCCTGTGCTGTGATCGCGAACGCGCGACCGGCATAGCGCCGATCAACGATGTCGGCCAAGGCAAGCGCCAAGCCTCGCACTACGGCGATGGCGATGGCGCCGGTGTTCAGTATTGTTATTGTGTTGCTCTCGCGGTGAACGCTCTCGGCCCACCGCTTGATCACGCCGCGATTCTAGCCGGTCTGCCTTACGCCCGTAAGTCCGCGCAGAGCAAAAACCCGGACTTTGGCGTTATTGCGCGAGGACCGCGCGAAGATCGTGCTGATCCGCATCGGTGATGCGCACGCTCGCGAACGTTCCCGGCGCGAGATCGAAGCCATCGTCGACCCGTACCATGCCGTCGATTTCGGGCGCGTCGGCGGCGGAACGGCCGATCGCACGTCTATCTTCGACGCGATCGATTAGCACCGGAAGCGTGCGGCCGATTTTATCTTGCAATCGCCGCGCACTGACATCGGCTTGCGCGGCCATGAAGCGCGCGCGGCGCTCCTCTTTGATCGCGTCCGGGACGGGATCGGGCAGATCGTTT